>DATBYX010000093.1:0-21559 GCA_036513475.1 Xanthobacteraceae bacterium
GCCGCCAAGAAAGGTGCAGGCATTGACGATGCCCGAACCTTGCCCCGCTTGTGCAGGCGAAAGAGCCGACAGCGCCAGCCGCGGTGCCAAGGCATAAGGCACGGCCAGACCGGTGCCCATCACGAAAAACCCGATCGCCAGAAGCATCATCCCGCCGCCGGCGATGCCCAGGCCGATGATGACACTCGCGATCGCGATCAGCGCCATACCACCTGTCATGGCATTGCGCAGCCCGACCCGTGCTGCCACGGTGGAAGCTGATAGGGCGAGCGCAAGCAGCGCCGCGCTCAGCGGCAGGAGCGAGGCGCCCGCCTGCAGCGCGGTGAGGCCGAGTCCTTCCCGGCTCTGCGCATAGAGGTTGAAGTAGAGCAGCAGGCTCATGATGCTGAACATCGACAGCGCGCCGATGGCCACGCCCATGACGAACCCGCGCCGCGCGAAGAAGCTCAGGTCGACCAGCGGCGCCTCGGCACGCGACTCCACAGTCAGCAGCAGGAAGAACGCGATCGCCGCTAGTGCGAACGGGCCGACAACGGGGAGCGGTGCCACCCCCGCATGCGGCAGTGCATGCAGCCCGAAGACCAGCGACACCATCAATGTGGCCAGCAAAACAAAGCCGATCCAATCCGCGCGCCGGCTTTGCATGCCGGCAGCACGCGCGGTTGCCAAGCCTGCGGAGGCCAGACCGGCAATGGCGGTTAACATGAGCGCGACGTTGAGCCAGAAGATCACGCGCCAGCCTGTAACGTGAGTGAGCACGCCGCCGAGCAGCGGCCCGATACTGAAGCCAAGCATCAGGAACCCGGTCCAAGCGCCGGTCGCTGCTGCCCTGCGCTCTGGTGCTGCACTGGTGTCGACCGCAGCCAGAGTGCTGGGCACCGCGATCGCTGCGCCAAGGCCTTGCAAGGCTCGTCCCGCCAGCAGCGCAGCTTGTGTGTTGGCAACGGCAATGACGCAGGACGCAACGCCGAACAGCGCCAGACCGACCATCGAAGCCAGCCGCGCGCCAAACCGGTCCGCCATCTCGCCGCCGAGAACAATGCAGGCCGCAGCGGCGACCAGATAGGCATTGACCGCCCATTGCACTCCGGCTGAACTCAGCAAAAGCTCGGTACGCATGGTCGGCAAGGCGGCCATGATCGCTGTGCTGTTGGCTCCGACCGCGAGCATCGCCAGACACGACGACCACAGGACCGATGCTATCCCTGTTCGCTGGTTCAACGTTGCTGCACCCTCAGCCCAGATGAGTCGTAAGGGTATGACGCCGCCCGGGCAAAAGCCCGGATTCCGGGGCAGACGTGACGTAACCGCGGGGGTTTAGCGCAACAGATATGCAACTTCGATTCGCACCGGAATGTGCGCAACTTCAGATAGAGCGAAAAAGACCTCATTGTAAACAACTGGAAAATTTACAATGATTTTTCTACCAGAGATAGAGTGGGTAACATAGCACCCAAAAATTCACATCCAAGAACACTCGCTCCTACCCGCCTTTGTGCATCCGTGCGCGCCCGAACCATGAGCCATGGCCCGCGCCAACAAAAAGCCCGGCGCAGTGTCCCGGCCGGGCTTTCGGCGTGCTTCCTGATAATGCCTTTTTTTAGATGAGTCCCGTTACATCGTCAACAACTCGCAAGTTGCATTTCTGCAGGAGCACCGGTTAGACCCGAGGGGCGATGTTGAGGATGTCGCGGGCTGCGTGCGACACGATCGCCCCAAGGAGCGCAAGAGCCTCTTGCGTGCCGTCGCGGGCGCCTTTTTCAAAGTCATGCAGGGTCTGACCCATGGTGTTGGTGACATGGGCGAGACACAACACCGCCGACCCTGAGGCGCGCGCGAACGCATAGAGCGCGGCCGCTTCCATCTCGACCGCGAGCATTCCCTTTGCCTTGGCAGCCGCGATCGCGTTCGCGGTTTCACGGAACGGCGCGTCAGTCGTCCAGGTCGCTCCCACGATCGCTTCCAGCCCTGCTTCAGCCACGGCCCTGCCGGCGAGCGCGACCCAGGAAGGATCGGCTTCGGCGTAGTCTGCCGCCGGCGCGTAGTGATAGCTCGTTCCCTCATCGCGCAGCGCGCGATCGATGATGACAAAATAGGGAGGAGGCCTGATTGCACTGATCTGGCCAGCTGAGGTCAGGCTCAACAGGAAGTGACAGCCATTGGAAAACAGCTCTTCCGCGACGAGCACCGCAAACGGCGCACCCACTGCGCAGCCGACGATCCCTACAGGCTGGTCCCCAAGCATGAACGTGTCGAGCTGCGTGTGATAGCAGGGCCAGGTCTCGCACCGGCTTGCCTGTCCCGTGCTGCGAAGATGCCGAACGATATCGCCGTCGGGATCCAGAACGCAGATGGATGGGCCTGCGCCATCAGGCAGCCCTTTCTGACGCCGTGCTTCCCGCAGCAGCGCGCCCGCGCGGAACACCGAGGGCGCGGCCGCACGCTTGTTGTCCAGGATAGGAGGCATGAACAAGGCTCATTGGACACTCCGAGCCGGACGTCAACTCGGATCGCGGAAGGATTGATCCGAGCCGACGTCGCCATCAATCACTGTCATGCCCTGCCGTTCCGGACCTCCCGGTGGGTGCTGCGATGACCTTCGGGTCGGAGCATCGGAATGTTATTACTACGTTCCCGTCCCGATCGCTCACTTCAAGTATGTGATCGAGAGAACGGCTGCTGAATGCGGCGTCGCGGAGGAGTTCCCCGGCGACGAGCCGTGCCTCCTCAAGAGCGGCCTCCTCCGTGGAGAACTCCTGGCCAATCCCATCCCTGTGAATTTGTCCTGAGTGGACCACGTTGAAGAAGTACCGGGGCATGACAGGTCCCCCGTATTTTGGCGTCATCAACGCCGTCCTTCCCGGCTTTAAGGACAACGACCGATGTCCGACTTGGTTCGCATCTTTTTGTTAGAACTCGGTTTTTCGGAGTTCTGTCAGGTACCGGATAGAAAGGCGGCAAGTTCCATTCTAGATTGAGCCTGCTTTTGCGAGGGGTACATGCCCGGGCTTCGTCTGATAGAAGGCGCGTCATTCGATCCGGACACCACCTGGCTCATGGGACAGGCGTACGAACAGGCCTGCCTCACCCTTGGTGCCGGCAACATTGCGGCGCGGGAGCTTGTGGCCAAGCGGATCATTGAAGCCGCGCGCCGGGGGGAGGGCGATCTGACCAAGCTCGCCGCGTACGGGCTTGAAGGTCTTGCCGGGACGCGTGGGACGGGCGACACCGGATAGCGCGGGCCGCTCATGTCCGAGGCTGGTCCTTGTGTCATGTACATGGCAGACAGCCACGAAGTTACAGCGCAGTCTTTCGGTCAGTGGGGGCCTTCAGCCTGAGCACGTGGGGCTAAAGAACGCTCCTTCCGTAACAGCCAACGCCGCAGCCTCCATCTTCGGATCGACAGGAGAAATACTCTTGCCGAGCAATCGCAACAGAGTACTTGCCTCGCTCAAACCGGAGGAACTCTCGAGCCTCAGCAAGCACCTGCGCGAGGTGCCGATCAAGCAGGGGGAATTGCTGGAGGAAAGAGGCGAGCGTGTCGAGCTTGTGCATTTCCCGCAGAGCGGGATGATCTCGTTGATCGTTGAAATGCCCGAGGACCGCGCCGTAGAAGTCGGTGCGGTCGGATCGGAGGGAGCGATCGGCCTCACTGTCGGATTGGGCTCGCGCATCTCCTGCGTAAGCGCGTTGGTGCAGGTATCCGGGACAGCTCTCTGCATTCCGGCACAGCGCTTTCGGACCCTCGCCATCCAGAACCAGCATCTGACGGACCTGATTGTCACATACAACGAGGTGCAGTTGGGGCAAATCCAACAGACTGCGGCCTGCAACGCGCTGCACGACGTCGGCTCTCGCCTGGCGCGCTGGCTGTTGCAGACGAACGACAAGACGGGAGACGATACCATCCCGTTTACCCAGGAATTCTTGAGCAAGATGCTTGGCGTGCGCCGGGGCACCGTGTCAGTCGTCGCCACCCGCTTCGAGGCGGCCAAGCTGATCCACACCTCCCGGGGTCAAATCCAGATCCTTGACCGCAAAGGCCTGAAGAAAGAGGCCTGCTCCTGTTATGAGTACATTGCGCAATATGTCGACCGGCTGCTGCCGAGGAGCTAAGTAGGCTCCAGCGCGACATGCCAGTGGGCACCAATCAGCGGCAGTAATCGGATATCCCGCACTGATCGCGCCTGATTACCGATTACTGACTGCTGAATCGGGAGATCGCCTATGCGAGCCGGCATTGATACCGCACCGGCCATTGCCGCCGTGGATGAGCGGCGGATCCTCGATCTCGAGCAGCGCTCGATCAGAATTTCCAGCCCGACGTTTCAGGAGGGAGAAATCGCGGAACTCTACGCCCAGGCGATGGCGGACATCGGCCTCGACGTCGAAATGATGGAGATCCTCCATCCGCAGGATCCGGCGAAGAAGAGCCGGCAGCCGATCGGGCGTTTTCGCGGCGCCGGCGGAGGCCCCACCCTTCTGCTCAACGGACACATGGATCCAGGCGCGGAGATGTCGGGGTGGACCGTGGATCCGCTCGGGGCCAAGTTCGAGGACGGCTGGATCTGGGGAATGGGTGCGCATGACGACAAGGGCGGCTGCGTTGCCGCGATCAGCGCCATCGAGGCGATTGTTCGCTCAGGCATCCGCTTGCGCGGCGATGTCATCGTCACGCCGGTGATAGCCCACAAGCTCGGGGGGGCGGGCACCAGGGCCCTGCTCGATCACGGAGTGAAGGCTGACCTGTGCATCAACATGGAGCATTCCAACAACACGATTGCCAATGTGTGCGTCGGCGTGGTGATGGTGCGCCTCGTGTGCACGGCGCCGGAGCTGTTCTTCCGCTACAGCGCCGAGGCTCGCGCGGCCTACATGAACCCGATCGAGCAACAAGCCGAAATCATCCGTCGAATCGGGCCGAGCCTCACGCCTATACCCGAGGACGCATGGATGACGTTCAAGCCGCATCCCGAGCTTCCCGGATTTCCCACCCATACATTCGATGTGATCCACAAGGAGCACTACTATTTCAGGAATTACACCGGGCGATCGAGCCGCGAATGCGAGATGACCCTGCAATTCCGCACCGTTCCGGGTCAGACCATTGCGTCCATCGAGCGGGACCTCACTCGCCTTCTCACCGCGATCAAGCGCGATCATCCCGCGTTCAATTGCACCCTTGAGATCCCCGCTGCCGGAACGCAGACGAGCTGGAATCAAGCGCCCATGCAATGCCCGGCGGACCATGCGCTGGTGCGCGCCCTGGCCGAAGGGCAGATGCTGGCTTCAGGCAAGCCGGCGCACGTTGGTGCCCATGGGCGGCTCGGCAACGTGGGCGACGGCAATATCATCCAGGAGAGGCTCGGCATCCCCACGGTTCAGTATGGCCCGGGAGACATTCGCATCTATAAGGAATGGCCGACCCCCGACGAACGCGTCCTTCTGGCTGACCTGGTGACGGCGGCAAGGGCCGTTGCTCACGCCACCGTCTGCCTGTGCGGTTGATTCATCCGCAGCAGAAGATCTCGTCCGTATTGAATTTGTCGGACAAGAGCTCGGGACCATCCTGGCGGACGATGAACATGTCCTGGATGTGCCAGTGATTGATATGCGGCTCCATGGCAATGACCATGCCCTCTTCGAGCCGGCACGGGTTGCCGCGGGCGATGACCGGCTCCTGCTGATGCCACCAGCAGCCCACGCTGTGGCCGGCGAGCATGGTGGCGTACCGCATCCCCGCTGCTGAAAATCGCTCGACAACGTCGGCATAAATTTCACCGGCAGTCCTGCCCACCCGGCACTGGTCCGCGCATGCGCGGTAGATATCCCGCATCACCCGATTTGCCGTCGCTGCTCGGCGGTGGGCTCGCCGACGACGGCGCAACGCGACTGATGCCCGGGATAGCCGTGCAGATAGGCGACATAGTCGTTCCGAACGGCGTCTTGATGGGCAAACTCAAAATCGCTCTCGCCGGCATAGGCGATCGTGTTGCGCTGAGAATTGAGGATGCCGTGCACGAACTCGCATCCCCGCAGCAGGCACTCGGCCACGAGCCTCGCATGCACATCGCGCTCGCGCATGCGCGGGCGGATGGTGGGCAGCACCGCGGCGTAGGCATCATCCAGAATATCGGCGGCACGCTTGAGCAACATGACCTCGCCCGGTGTTTTGACGGCGCGCACCTCGTCCATTACGGCTGTGCTGTCGAGCATGCGCAGTTTCGGCAGGCGAGCCCGCAAGCTCTCCCAGTCCGCAGCGCTGAGGAAGTTGCGCTCGAGGCCGATGACTGCGTCGGCGAGGCCCATCTCGGAGATGACGGTTGCAAGCCGCTCGACCGGCGGCTCCCGATAAGCCTCATAGACCTCGATGAGCTCTATCCAGGAGTCGCGGCGTGTAAGGCCTTCAGCGAAGGCGTTGAGCACAGTTCGCGGTTCTCCCTCCCGCGGCCAGACCACAAACGTGCCCCGTGGAGAATCCGTCAGGTCGAGGTGCCGCGCCAGTGTTCCGGGGTAGGAGACACCGGACAGATAAGTGTAGTTCACGCCGGCCCGCGCGACGACTGCCGCCAAGCCATGCTCGTCCAGCTTCTGGTTGAGCCGATCGAGATTTACGAGGATCTCACGCGATTTTTTCATGCCGTTCACAAAATGCGCGCTATGAAAGCTCGGGTGCGATCCAATTTGGGGGAAGTCAACAAACGGTCCGGCGGCCCCTCCTCGACAATCTGTCCGCCATCCATGAACACGATCTTGCTCGCGATGTCCCGCGCAAAGGCGAGCTCATGCGTCACGATGATCGAGGTCCGTCCTTTGATGGCGAGCTCCCCGATCACCTTGAGCACCTCGCCGATCAGTTCCGGATCGAGTGCGGAGGTTGGCTCGTCGAACAGCATGATCTTGGGATGCATGATGAGCGAGCGCACGATGGCGGCGCGCTGCTGCTGCCCCCCCGAGAGCCGGGCAGGATGCACATGCGCCTTGTCGCTCAGGTTCACCTTTGCGAGCAGCTCCATGGCTTCCGCGGCTACCTCGGCCCGGTCGCGGCCGAGAACCCCGGTCGGCGCTTCGAGGATATTGCCCAGCACGGTGAGGTGCGGAAACAGGTTGAATTGCTGAAACACCATCCCCAACAGGGTACGGAACCTGGCCACCTCGCGTTGCGGCAGCAGCCGGCCGTCCCTCTCGACGCCCCGCGGTGTGATCGTGAAGCCATCGACTTCAATCGACCCGTCCTGGATCGGCTCGAGATGGTTCAGGCAGCGCACCAGCGTGCTCTTTCCGGACCCCGACGGGCCGATGATGGCAACCGTGGCGCCCTCCTCGACATCGAAGTCAATCCCCCGGAGCACGTCGACCTTGCCGAACCGTTTCCAGACGCCGGACGCTCGCACCAGCGGTTTTTCCGGCCCGCCGGGCTCCATCACTCGGTGCCGTGCAGCTGGTGGAAATAACCGAACTGAGGCAGGTGGCGCGTCGCCAGACGCACGCCGAGCGCTATCACCATCACCATGAGAAAATACAGCAGAGCGACGAAGCTGTAGACGGGCATGGGGAGGAAGGTCATCGAGACAATCAGGCCGGCCTGGTACATCAGATCGGGGACCGCGATCACCGAGACGATGCTGGTCGACTTGAAGCAGGTGACGAACTGGTTGAGGATTCCTGGAATCATCCGCATCAAGGCCTGCGGAATGACGATGCGCCGCATCAGGCGCTGATAGGTCATGCCGAGCGCCTGGGATGCCTCGACCTGGCCCTTGTCGATCGACTCGATTCCCGCGCGAAATTCCTCCGCAAGATATCCGCTCGACTGCAGCGACAGCGCGATCACGGCGCTGGTCCACGCGCTGAACTTGATCCCGAGAATCTCCGGCCAGGCGAAGTGAACCCAGATGAGCTGCACGAGAATGGGCGTATTGCGGCCGAACTCGACGAACAGCACCGATGGAAACCGGAGGATGCGGGCGCGCGACAGCGATCCCAGGCAGGCGATCAAACCGACCACCACGGCAATCAGCATGGCGACGATCGCCAACTGTATAGTTACCCAGATTCCGTAACCGATGACGTCGGCATTATCGGCGATCAGTCGGTAAAATCGCCCGAACGACACGAAACAGCTCCTGGCATCTGCCGTCTGTCGCGCCTATCGGGCGCTAGGACTCAATCCTTTTTTGCAAACGGATTGGTACGCTCCAGATACGCGTCGTAAAGCTGCTTGGCCATGCCGTTGGCGGTGATCCAGCCGGAGAACGAGTTGAGGAACACCAGCCAATCCGGATCGCCTTGGCGTACTGCCCATCCATTGGGCGCATTGCCGAAATCATTGTCCGGAAATCCCATCACGGCCCAGGCGGCGTTTTCGGGCACGTTCAGCCACCAGCGGGCGCTGATCGTCGGGAGCACCGCGGCATCGGCGTCGCCCCGCTTGACCCAGTCTATGACCTGCACCGTACTCGGCACTTTGACTGCCAGGATATGCGCCTTGGGGAAGAAGCGTTGCGCATTGTCATGCTCGCGCGTGCCGAGCTCGGCGATGATGTTGATGCTGGGATTGTTCAGGTCCGCGTGAGCCTTGATGCTCTTCGGGTTCTTCTTGTCGATGATGATGTTGTCGCCTTTGGCGCCGAACGGCGTCACAAAAGCAATCTCCATAGCGCGCGGGGCGGTATAGACAATGGACGAGGCGAACAGGTCGCAGGTCCCTTGCTTGAGCGAGAGCACGGCCACATCCCAGCCGACCTCGGCAATTTCCGCTTTCACCTTCATCCATTTGGTGAGCTCATTGAGCAGATCGACCATGACGCCGGTCCATTGGCCGGTGCGGGGATCCTTGTAATTGTCCGGTTGCTGCTGGGCCAAGCAGACCTTGACCACCCCGGACTGCTTGACCTGGTCGAGCGCTGAGGCAGCGAGCGCTGCTTGGGAGAGGCCGAGGGAAACACCAAGCGCGAATGCAGCAACGCCCAGCTTTCGAGACCAGCTCCGTAGAGTCATGGCTACCCCTCGTTTCGTTCCGTTACGCTCTCTGGGCCGAAAGCAGATATGCTCTCTGCCGCCGTCAATCGGAAGATCACGGTAATGCGGGGGCGTGCCTCGATCAACCCGCTTTAGCTCATTCGACGACTATGGTGGCGGTCATTCCGGCCCAGTCATGATCGGCGCAACGGGGAGCAAACAATCCGGCATTCTGGGCAATAAGATAAATATCTATCATCTGCTGCGGCTGCAGAAAGACCGAGGACCTGCTGTCGTTGAATGCGCCGGTGTCTTGAACGATCGCCGACTGGAAAAATTCGGGAGCGGTAAAGTCATGCCCCTCCTTGCCTGCATTGACCACGTGCAGGCGATACGGCTGCCCGTGGCGCAGGGTGAGCTGGTCAGGGATGAACTGGTATTCGATCATCCTGAGCTCGACAGTTTGCGCCTTCGACCAGTCGATCGAGCTGACCGTATCGGCCGGCGCAATTGCAACAAGTCCTGTCAGGACCAACGCGCTGAAAAAAGTTGAGGTAGGCGGGGGCTTCATCCGCAACGACTCACGCTCACCGCTTGGAGGGGCGGTACGTGCCCGGCCCCTCCACAGAGGCTGAAAGCCGTGCCGCGCGTCGCGTTACTTCGTAACTTGGCCGCGGATTTCACCGCCCTTGTTCGCGTCCGTGTGCACGTTGACGTACCATTTTCCGGCCAGCAACTCAGTGGCCTGGGCATCGGTGAGGGTGGCCGAACCCTCGAGCGGGCTGGTCGCCGGGGCGATCGGAACGGCAACACCGCCATTCTTTCCCGGCTCGCCGGAGTGGAAATGCGCGGCGGTAGCAGGCCCCGTCAGGTCTGAATAACTGCCCTTCCAGGACAGCTTCTTGCTGGCGGTGTCGTAAGTCGCCGTGAGGGTACCAGTGCCTTTGCTGGAATTCGGCGGCACTTGATTGGTGGCGTTCATGGGGGCCTTGAGATTCACCACTTCCGCCATCGCCGGCCATGCCAGCGCAATCGCCGTACTGGCGGCCAATCCGGTCAAAGTCGATCGTAAACTCCTTGGACGCATTGCGTTTCTCCTCTCCAGAACAAGTTTGGCGCCGGTTGCCGAGTTGCCCCGCTGCTTGCGCGTGCAGGCCGGCTATCGTCGTCGTTGTTCGCTATGCTATTATCACTGCCGTTTTCTGTCATCCACGAAACGGACCGCAATCGGCACCCCGGTGATCTCGCCGGCCAGCCCTTCCGTGAGCGGAAGCGGCGTGCAGCGGTGAAGCGCGTCCATGATGGCGTTGAAATAAATGTCCCGGATTTCCGGCGGAACGCCGCGCGTGGCATAGGTGACTCGTGGTGGCGCGATCATCTCCCCGTCCTGCTTGAGTGCAAAGCGCACCGTCATCTCCATGCCGGGGCGGGCTTGCTCCTCAAGCGGCGGCACCCAGCAGCTGCGCAGCGCAGCGTACATGGCTCGCACGGTGTCGAGCGCTTGCGGCGGGTTGGGCGTTGCAGGATCGGGCGTCGCCGGCCTCTCGGCCGCGCTGTAGATGGTCAGTCGCAGGTCCTCTCCGAATGGATAGAAGATATCGGGGCCGTAGGAGCGGTGGCGGAAGGCCCTGGAGAGCTTCAGCGCGCAGGGATGTGCGAACGCGCTGCAGCTTGCAGCCGGCGAGGTGTTGAGCAGGCCCGCAGCCGTCACCATCGCAGGCGCGAGCAGAAAGGTGTAGAGAGTAATCAACGCCATTGCGAAGTGCTTTAAATGCGTGCGAGAGAGGCTCCGATGCGTCGAACAGGCTTGGTGCTCGTAGTGGGGTGCGTGGCGGCGATCAGTTTTGCTGCGCGCAGTCAAACCTCGAATGCGCCGCAGCCCCCGGCGCAGGCATCCACGCCGGCCCAGGAGCTGCCGAAAACCTACCTGCCCGGCCTCGGCGAGTTCATGGGAAGGATTCAGGTCGATCATGCAAAGCTGTGGCTTGCCGGGCAAGCGCGCAACTGGGAGCTTGCAGACTATGAGCTGACCGAGCTGAAGGAAGTGTTTTCGGACGTGCAGGATTTTGTTCCGCGTTATCAGAACGTCCCCGTCGGCGACATGATCGACGCGATCATCACCGGGACGATGACCGAACTGGACAAAGCCATCTCGGCGCGCGATTTCAACGCCTTCTCGACCGCCTTCGACCAACTGACGACCGCGTGCAATTCCTGCCACCAGGCTGCCAACCGGCCCTTCATCACCATCCGGCGGCCGGCGCAGTCGAGTTTCAGCAATCAGGACTTCTCCCCAAAGAAGTAAGACCCGCGAGTAGGGTGGGCAAGGGCGCGCGCGGAGGTCTACACAGAGCGTGCAGGCTTAACCGCGCAAGAGCGCGCGCTTTGCCCACCCTACAGGTTCGCGTCCGCCGGGCACATCCTGCTCTAATGCGCGCCGCGATAGATCGGCGCGGGCTGGGCAAAGAAGCTTGCGAGAATGTGATAGCAGATCGCGTAATTCTTCTGCTGAAATGAGGCGTGCGCGATCCCAGGCATCACGGTAAACTGCTTGTCGGGGTTGGGAAGCCTTTCGAAAAATTTCAGAAGATCCTGAAAGCTGGCGATGCCGTCGTATTCGCCGCGCATGATCAGGGTCGGCACCGTGATCTTTTCCGGCTCGCACACCGGCAGATTGGCGCACATGTCAACGTAGGTACCGGTCGGTACCGAATCGTCCAACTTGAGGATTGCGTCGGCAAAAGCCTCGATTACCGCATCATCCGCGGTGCCGGGGTGATCGCGCTCGAAAATGGAGCGCACGAATTCGCGATCGATCGGGCGGCGGCTCTTCGCCCGGAACTCGGGCAGGCGCTTGCTCCGTTCCGCCAGCGTGGGAGAGCCCTCGCCGGTCCACACCATGGCATCAAGCGCAAGCCTTGCCACCATCTCAGGGTGGCGTTGTGCGAACAACGCTGCACGCAGCGCGCCCGATGAAATTCCGTAGACCATGAGCGGCTCCTTGCCCCGCAGCTTCTGGATTGCGCGTGCGGCCGCGAAGCAGTCCTCGGCGCCCAGCGCAATCGGCGCATTGTTGTTGCGATCCTTGGTGGAGCGGCCATAACCCTCCATGTCGACGCACCAAGTGTCGTATCGGCGCGCTGCGAAGAAATCCATGACCGAGGAGTCCGGCCGTCCCGGCACATGCAGGTCGAAGGTCGGCTGCGAAGCCATGGAGGAGCCGTGCACGAACAGGATTCGACCGGCAGTCCCGGACGGGTCGCCGGCATGCTTGTTCCATAGGAAGAGCTTCGCGCCGTCGTCCTTGTGCGCCCAATGCTCGGTACCGATGATGCGCAGCGGCTTGTCCATGCAGATTCCTTCACTCGCCCTTGATGGCATTCGCTGTGATGATCTTCGCCCACTTGTCGATCTCGGAGCCGACGTGCGCACCGAACTGCTCGGGTGTCATCGCCATCGGCTCGGCACCTTGCCTCTCCCAGGCGCCCTTCACGCCCGGCCGTAACAGGATCTCGTTCACCGCATGGTTCAAGCGCTCGACGATCGGCTGCGGCGTTCCTGCCGGGGCCATAACGCCGATCCACATTGTCGCCTCATAGCCGGGGACGCCTGCCTCGGAAAGCGTCGGCACGTCGGGAAGAATCGCCGAACGCGTCTTGCCGGTGGTGCCCAGCGCCTTGACCCCCCCGGCCCCAATCATCTGCGCCATTGTCGGGATTGAATCGAACATCATCTGGACCTGGCCGCTGATGATGTCGTTGCGCGCGCCCGCGCTGCCCTTATAGGGCACGTGCTGGATGTCGGTGCCGGTGAGATTTTTGAACAGCTCTCCTGCCATGTGATAGTTCGAGCCAACTCCTGACGAGGCGTAGTTGAGCGCGCCGGGCTTCGATTTAGCGAGCGCAATGAATTCCTTGACGTTGTTCACCGGCACCGAGGGGTGCACCACCATGACCAGCTCGGACGAGAGCAGCGAGCCCACCGGAACGAAGTCGCGCAGCAGCTTGAATGATTTATTGGGGACGAGCGTCTCGGTCGTGGTCTGTGTCGCAGAAACCATGAGGAGCGTGTAGCCGTCGGGCGGAGATTTTGCCGCGGCCTCGCTGCCGATGATGGTGCCGGCCCCTGGCCGGTTCTCCATCACGAAGGGCTGGCCGAGGCTCTTGCGCAGCTCCTCGGAGATCGCACGGGTAAAGACATCCGTCGGGCCTCCAGCCCCGAACGGCACGATGACTCGGACCGGGCGTGACGGATAGTCCTGCGCCATGGCCGGTGCCCATGGCACCAGGCACAAGCTGGAGATAAGGATCAGGAACAGGAACTTACGCGGCATGTCTGTTTCCTATATCGTAGTCTTGCGGGCGGCCAGCTGCACCGCTTGGACAGCTGCACGCAGCCGGCTATGCTGCTGGTGCCATGTCTCCGAGATCTCATTCATGTGTGCAATCTCAGAGTCACACCCGTGAGCTGGGCTGCGTACGCGCCGGGACCATGAACGGAAATATCCATGAATTACACGACTGACTTCAAGTCGATTCGGGCACAGGTCTCGCCGCAGGAATGGCAGACGCGCGTCGATCTCGCCGCCTGCTACCGCCTTATCGACAAGTACGGGATGACCGACCTCATTTATAACCACATCACTGCGCGCATCCCTGAAAGCCCCGACCATCTGCTGATCAATCTTTACGGCATGTTGTACAAGGAGATCACGGCATCGAGCCTGGTGAAGATCGATGTGGAGGGCGAGATCATCTGGAAGCCGGATACGGATTACGGCATCAACAAATCCGGCTACGTCATCCATGGTGCCATTCACAAGGCGCGCTCCGATGTCGCCTGCGTGCTGCACACGCACACCCGCGCCGGTATCGCGGTCGCCGCCATGAAATGCGGGCTCCTCCCCCTGTCCCAGACCTCCATGCGGTTTGTCGGCCACATCGGTTATCACGATTATGAGGGGCCTGCCGTCGATCTCGACGAACGCGAGCGCATCGTGGACGATCTCGGGCCGCACGACGCGCTGGTCATGCGCAATCACGGCCTGCTCACCTGCGGTGCGTCCATCCAGCAGGCGTTCAATACAATGTATCAGCTGGAACTGTCCTGCCGGTCGCAAGTCGATGCGATGGCGGCGCGTGCCGAGCTCACCATGCCCGGCGAGAACGTGCTCGCCCACACCGCGCACCTCTACCAGCCCGGCACCCGGCGCCCGTATGGGGTGCTCGAGTGGCCCGCCATGCTGCGTCTGCTCGACGCCGAGGACCGCAATAGCGGCTACCCACCCTATTGGAATTGAAGAGCAGTAGCCGAGCTACAGGGAAGACAGTTCAATTTTTTCCGGGTCGCGCCGCGCGTTCCAAAAATCAAGAAATTATCGGGAAAAGGTGTATTTCATGGCCGACGTCACCGAGCTTTTCGAGATCATCCACACGACGCGGGCAATGCGGCGCCTCAAGCCCGACCCCGTACCCGATGCAGTCATCAATCGGATCCTCGAGGCGGGACAATGCGCGCCCAATGGCGCGAATGCGCAACAGTGGCGCTTCCTCGTCGTCAAGGACCGGGCCATAAAGCAGGCAGTGCAAGTCTGGTATCAGCGCGCCTTCGACGAGGTGATCGGGCCGCATTACCGATCGAGCGCGCCGCCCCCGGGAATGGATCCCGAGCGATATCGGCGGCAAGCCGCCGCCGTGCAATATCTCACCGAGCATTTCCACGAGGCGCCGGTTTGGATCGTTGCTTGCATTCAACATGGCACACAGCCGACCAACCGCTGGTCCGGGGCCAGTATTTATCCGGCCGTGCAAAACATGCTGCTCGCTGCGCGCGCGCTCGGTCTCGGTGCCACGCTCACGACGCGCCATCTCGTCTACGAGAAGGAGACTGAGGCCGCGCTCGGGTTACCGCCTGGCGTTCATTCCTATGCCATCATTCCCATCGGTTATCCGATAGGTAAATTCGGCCCGGTGCGGCGGGGCCCGCTCCCCAAGATCGTCTACAAGGATCGTTGGGGGCAGGCTTGGGATGGCGCCTGAAAAAGTCTACGCCCTCGGTGATGGACGACAGCCGGCAGCAGCACACGCTGCAAGCACCAAGTAGAGGCACACACATTTAGTCGCGGGATTGGCGTTTTGTCGCCGCAAAGAGGCAAGATTCGGTTGATATCTTTATGGGAATGTTACGGGGGTGACTTTGGAGGGGCGAGATGAAGAGAGTTGCGATTACGTGCGGTGCAGTTGCCATCGCGCTTGCGTGCATTGCGCCGAAGGAAGCGGCAGCGGGAGACAATGTTGCAGGGGCGCTGCTTGGAGGGCTAGCAGTGGGCACGCTTTTTGGGATAGCGGCAGCCAGTCCTCCGCCGGTGTACTACGCTGAACCCGTCTACGTTCCGACCTGCTACTGGACGCGCGGCAGGCCGGTGTGGGACAGCTATCGAGGAATTTGGATCAGGCCGCGTATCCAAGTATGCGACTGAGGAGTACTGAGTTTTAGTCCCAAGAGGAGTGAGAACTACAGCCCGCCGTGGCGGGCTTTTTTTTCGAGAGAACACGATTTTTTCTCGCGAACTGAATGCGCGAGCTGTCTCTTTTAGAAGACGCACTTGCAAACCTCCTGTCGGGCGGTAACTTTTTTGAGGCGATGGATTTGCAAAGCATTGGGGGGGAAATGGCGGGGTTAATGTCCGCAACTGGCATGAACGAGCTGCAGGACACCCGCGCGGCGTCTCTGCTTACTGCGGTGCTGCGGAAATAGTCCGGGCGCTCGACCATGCCGACCGCTCCCTTTGACCGAAACGCAACTCGCGGGCAGCGGCGCCAGCTTCGAACTAAACTAATGAACAAAAATCTTTCGGAGCGTCCCCGTCTTGCCGTTCTGCAGCCAAGTAATGTCGTAGATGCGCCAAGCATTCCTGATCTGGACCAGATCGAGCACGACGGTCATCACTCGTCCTAAATTGACGAACTTGACGGTGGCTTGCGCCTTCCCGGCGACCGCGTCGGTCACCGAGATGTCAAACGTGGTGACGTCCCAATCTTGTGCATCGAGGAAAGGGTCGAAGTCGAGTGCCCCCACTTCGTTGCGCCCCGCCGCCGCCTTCTGGTCCGTGGTCATCAAAGTCGCGAGCTGGGGTTCGAAGTAGCGCCGGATGGTGCGCTCGCTGTCGAGCGGCAGGCCCTTGGCGTCCTTGCCTTTGTAAGAATCGTAGATCGCCGTGATGAAGGCGGTTGCCGACACATCGCCAGCGCACGCTGGGCCGGTGAGAGCCGCACAGGCGGCGCCGAGGGTGAGCCTACGTCGGGTCAACATCGCTCGCGCTCGCTGGCAGATTTACCCTGCGGCGGCAAGCCTGCCGCCCATGGAACTATCCCAGAAATGTGCCATCGGCTGCGGCGCGGGCCAGAGACGAAATAGGGCCCCAAGGCGCTCGTTCTGGTCGCCTCGGCACGTCACGAGCGAGCATTGGCTCGATGCCTCTCTACCACTGTGGCTAAAAGAGCACATCGGGCTGCGGCAGTGAGCCCAGGAATGAACCTTCAGGATTCCTCTCGCGACCAATCCGTGGGCGGCGATGCCGCGCGAGGGGGGAAATCCAGATGATTGCGAGGGTGACGATTCTCATTGCGAGCTTGCTTGCAGCCGCTCCGGCCATGGCTCAGTCGATGAACGCTGAAGCGGCTCAGCGATTTGTGACCGGGAACCTGTTCGGGTTCAGCTGTTTCGAAGGGTCGCGCGGAGTGGGCCAAATCTATAGTGACGGGTCGGTAACCGGGACTATTCAGGTCAGCGGCTCGGGACCGGTGCGATCGTTTGGGCTTCCGCCGGGGACGTTCAAGGTGAAGGGCGAGGCCGTATGCGCCACTCTCAAAGGCTTGTCATTCGAGCCGTGCTTCAATCTCAACAGAACCGGCGAGCAAAGCTTTCGGGCGTCGCTCACTGGGTTCGGTAGCTTCGCGCATTGCGATTTTGCCCGGCGCCTGAACTCCGCCAGCTTAAAACAAGAGTGAACTTAGCATGGACGCAAAGCCCTGGACCGTCCGGGCTGGAACGCGGACCGTAGCGTGGCTGTCATGCGCCGCCAATTCAATGCGCTGAGTCTCGGGGTGGGTTTAGCGCTCACTTGCTTCGGAAGCGGCACAGCCCGCGAAGATCTCCAAATTGACGAGACGGTTTACAAATCCGAATCCTGGACGATCGGGTACAACAGCAGCGTGAAGGGCTGCGTCGCTTGGGCTATCTCTGACGACAGTACCACGGTTTGGATTGGATTTGATGGTAGAGAGCCTGATATTCCGACTTACCTTGCGTTCACCAATCCGAATTGGCGCTCCATAGAACCTCGGAAGTTCTATGAGCTCCAAATCCAAGCGTTGGGATCCCATGGCTGGAGAGGTTACGGCAGCGGTGTCGAACGTCCGAACGAAAAGGGGTTGTTTGTATTCGGTGTAAGACGACGATTCCTGCAAGAGTTTGCGCAAGCTTCTGGAGTCGTACTTCTGCTCAACAAGGAGGTGCTTACACGGACCAACATTTCTGGCGCGTCGGATGCTATCGAGAAGCTGATGTCTTGCCAGGAACAACGGATAATCGTGTCGAAAAATCAACGTATAGAAGCGACCAGATTGGTCGAAGAAGCACAGAGATTACAACGTGGGCGTCAAATAGTGAACCGTGAGCGGGTCCCTTGGGAGGAGACGGAGAAATCAAGGCATGAGCAAGCGCTGGGAGGGCAGCTTGAGAATAACAAGAAAAAGCAACAAGAAGGGGAATCTGAGAAAGCTGCACAAAACCCCGCTCTGCCTCCCACGCCAGTTGAGCACCCCCCTGCTGACCCTGAACTGAAAGGCAACGCACTCGTCAGGGCAATCAAACAGGAGCTAATGCGGGTCGGCTGCTATGATGGCCGCATCGATGAGGATTGGCAAACCGCCTCAGCACAAGCTGCTATTGGAAAGTTCGTGAGACTAGCACGGCTTACCGTTTCTCCTGCGCAGCCGACAAGCGAGCTGCTCGATGCGATTAGAGCCAAGTCCGAACGCATCTGTCACCTTAAGTGCGGAGGTCGTCAAGTTGAGAAGGATGGCCGTTGCATAGCGAAGAAATGTCCGGGCGGCTTCGAGCTGGATGATGATGGCGATTGCATCTTCAGACGAAGGACGGTGTCCAGGCACGAGACGGACGAGAATGAGGAGCGGCCAAGAGTACGCTCATATGAAACGAAAAGACGGGCCAGAGCGGATTCTGAGCGGGACCTGCATGACAGAAAGAGAATTGTGACACTTGGCAGGCACGTCACCTGCGGCCCCACCGGCTGTAAGAAAGTGCCGATTGGCTGTCGTGCTATACGAGAGCCTGATACTGGTAACGGAAGGGTTGGCAAGATACTTTGCCCGTGAACAAAGCCAAGCACGTCGTCACGCAAGCCCGAGCGCCAGAACTGGCCTCGGCGTGACGGCGGGAGAGTAATGTAGGCTTTGGCACGAAGGAGCCCTCCTCAGAATGCCTACCAATGACTTTTGACCGGGGTAAAGCAGACCTGATGCGAGCGCCTTGTTCACCGCTGGTTTTGACCCAAAGGCGCTGCCGATCACACATCACCGGGAGCGCTGTAGTCGGTGGCCTTGCATCCGAATCTGAGTTTTTCGCACCCACATTCCCTGGACTGCGCTTAAGATAGCCGCGGGCGTCGTGTATCCGGTCGTATGCGCCGAGGAGGCAATCATCATGAAGCTCGGCCGTGTTCGCCTCAGCGTCGCGGACGCACGCGATCTGGCGGAAGGCGCTTTACGCGGCATCGGATATGAAAACGACGAGGCACGCATCATTGCCGACCACGTGATTGATGCCGCCATGTGCGGCTATGAGTATTCGGGGCTGGCGAAGATCCTCAACGTGTCCGAGAGCGAGCACTTCCGGTTGCCGCGCCAATCCATGAAGGTGTTGCGAGAGACCGAGGGCTCGCTTGCTTTTGATGGCGGCAACAATGTCGGCATGCTTGCGCTCTTTCACGCCGCGCAGGCGACGATCGACAAAACCAAGGCCCACGGCATTGCGCTCGTTTCGGTGACCAACGCCTGGATGAGCGGGCGCAGCGCCTACTATGTCGAGATGATCGCCAAACACCGCCTCGTCGCGATTCACACTGCGGCCAGCTCGCCGCAAGTGGCCCCGCCCGGCGGCGTCCGGCCGGTGCTCGGAACCAACCCGATTGCGATTGGGCTTCCCTCGTCGCGCGGACCAATCGTATTCGATATGGGCACCTCGGCTTACATGATGACCGAGGTGATGCTGCGCGAACGGCTCGGAGAGCTGCTTCCCGAAGGCGTTGCGCTCGGCCCCGGGGGCGAGCCGACCAGGGATCCAGCGGCGGCACGCCGCGGCGCCTTGCTGCCGTTCGGCGGCTACAAAGGTTTCGGGCTTGCGCTCATGCTGCAGGCGCTCGGGCTGCTCGGCGGTGCCGAGAGCGAGTACGGCTATCTGTTCGTCGCCTTCCGGCCCGACCTCCTCGGGCCAGCCGACGTATTCGAACGGCAGGTGACGCAGTTGATCGAACGCATCAAGGCGACGCCACGGCAGCCTGGCATCGATGAGATCCGCATTCCGTCGGAGCGGGCATTTCGCTCTCGCGAGCGCGCACGCCGCGAGGGCCTGGAGATCGACCGGATGGTATTTGATGCGCTCGTCGCCCTGCGTGCGCGGCAGGGATAACGCCGCAGGAGCGTATCTTGCAGGATCAGTCTGGGTCACCGCGCCGCGGTAAGACCCAGCTCCTTTGCTGCGATTGCGAGTCGTTCGCGTTGTTCCTGCATTGCTGCTGCGAATACAGCCGGACCGCCCGCGTTGGCAATTTGGCCGGTAACGCTCAGCTTTTCGCCGAAATCCGGCTCTTGCACGACGGCGCGCACGTCGGCGGCGATATGTTCTCCAAGCGCCGCGGACATGTCATGCGGGCCGAAAAAACCCACAAGCCCATCGAGGGTGAGTTCCGGATAGCCCGCCTCCTTGACGGTCGGTACCTCGGGGTTGCTCGGCGGCCTTATGCTGTTGGTCGACGCGAGCATCTTGATTTTTCCTGCCTGAAGCTGCGGACGAAGCGTCGCCAGCGATGCTTCGGTCACCTGGATTCGTTCAGTGGCAACGTCGTTGGCGGCATCCTGGGGGTTGCGATAGGGTACGCGCTTCATGTCGAGATTGTTTTTCTTGAGAAAGCCCGCGAAGAGGAAATCGATGGCGCCGGTCGTGCCGGCCCAGTTGAGTTGCCCCGGGTTTGCGCGCGTCATCGCTACCAGCTCGTGCATCGTTTTGACCTCCATTGCCGCAGGAACCGCGATGACGATGACCGTGTTCCAGCCTCGCGCGATCGGCAGCAGGTCGCTGTCCTTGTAAGGCATCTGCTGCAGCACGTACGGATGCGCCGTGAGTGCGGATGTCGGGGACGCAAGCAGGACATGATCGTCGTTCGCGCTGATGACGGCGCTCACCGCGACGATGGCATCGCCGCCTGGGCGGTTCTCGATGACGACGGGTTGCCCCCAACGCTTGCTCAACCGATCACCAAGGAGGCGGGTGCCGAAATCCACACCGCTGCCGGGTCCCAGAGTTGCAATGAACTTGACCGGCCGCTGGGGCCAAGTCTGCGCCGTGGATGGAAAAACAGAAACCAGCAGCAAAAAAAACGCGAGAGCGGGTCGATAGAATCGTCGGGTCGATCGCCCCAGTGAAGACATGGGCCAAGCTCCGTTGGTGTGACGGCATACATATTCATAGGCATTGTATGCGTGTCAAAGCGACCCCTGGCATCGCGACTGAAGGCGGGCTATGCGGTGATCAACCAACGTCCTTCCGTTTGCCGAGCTGCGCCTCGCTGAATTTCCACCGACAGTGCTGGCCCGCGCCGACAAGGTGATCGAATAGCGATGCTATTTGCCGCGGTGCAGGGGTCCGGAACCGGCACATCGCGGCCCAAGCCATCCGGCAGGCATGTCCGCAGCTGGCCGAAGCTGACATGCGAGCGTTCGGGAGGGGTTCGGGGTTTTGCCTCGAACCCTAAGTAGCGTGCGCATAGAATGGTTGCGTGATCGGTTAGTCGATCGCCTCATCGGCACGGCGCTGGAACATCGGCAGTATTTCGAGACCAGGCACCCGCCAAGTCCGCCTGAACCTTGAGAAAATCGTCCGGTGTACCAGCTAGCGATACCCATACGACTCGAGCGGTCCGAATACCGGAAACTATGGGCGGCGATCCGACCTCGACGTTGCTGCAAAACTTGCGCAGGCAGTCCGGGCAAGTATCCCGATTCCAGCAAGTTCTTCCTGCTCACGTCGTCGTCGGAAATCGTCACGACCTTCAATCAGATCGGCACCGCGCTCTCCAGCCTGCGGGTTGCCAAATAGATGTCGCGCCCTTAGTAATTCCGCTGGTCAGTACAAGGGATGTGCCCTCCTTGACGGCGCAATTCCTTTGTGGGGCAAAAGGCATTCCTTCGGAGCCCGGCACGACAATTCGGGCGACGCCGGCCAGCGGCGTCAACGCCGGACGACGTTTCTTCGTCGGACGCCCCGGCGTTGTCGGGGTCTGGCAGCGCCAGGCGGCGGC
>DATBYX010000094.1:0-3826 GCA_036513475.1 Xanthobacteraceae bacterium
AGGGCACAGAGGCGCCGGCCCCGTGATCCGCGCTATTAGCGTCGAAGCGTTCAGACGCAATCAGATTGCCGCCCCTGCCGGCAGGGACGACACGCTTCGGGTGGTCGGCTGCGGAAAAAACGTTCCGGGGCAGCGGATGGCCATCGTGGATATGCAGACGCGACGCCGGTTGCCCGCGGATTGCATCGGCGAAGTATGGCTGAGCGGTCCGCATATCTGCAAGGGGTATTGGCAAAATCCGGAGGCCACCCGGGCGACGTTTGAGGCGCGCATCGAGGGCGATGAGGACAACGGGCCTTGGCTGCGCACCGGTGATCTTGGCTTCATTGATAAGGCCGGAGAACTGTTCATCACCGGTCGCAGCAAGGACATGATCATCGTGCGCGGCATGAATTACTACCCGCAGGATATCGAGAAGACGGTGTACGACAGCCATCCGGCCTTGCGGCGCCACTGCGGAGCCGCCTTCTCCGTGCTCACGGATACTGGGGAGAGAGTCGTGCTGGTGCAGGAGGTGGAACGCACTCATCGGCGCGGACTCGACATCGAGGAGATCATCGCGTGCATCCGCGAGGCTGTCGCGAATGAACACGAGATCGCGCTTGATACGATCGTGCTGATTCGCCCCGGCGCAATTCCGAAGACTACGAGCGGAAAAATTCAGCGTAGTCTCGCTCGACAAATGTGGTTGCAGAATTCATTCGAGCCGATGGACGCAACGCAGATTCAGGCGGAAGGCGTTCAGTTCTGACGTGAGACTCATCGTGAAATCGAGACCTACCGAGTCCGAGATCCGCGACTGGTGCGTAGCAGAGCTCATATTCAAGCATCAAACACTGGCGGCATTGGCCCGCTATTTGGTCGCGCGTTGCGCTGCCCAAAAACGCTGCGGTTGGCTGAACGATCGGCATGCTCGATAAGCGAGGCCTGCCCTTTACTTCTCTTGTCGATTTGCTCGCCCGCCGTGCAGCCGAGCAGGCCCACGAGCGCGCCTACGTGTTCCTGTCGGACAAGGGGGATGAGGAAGCGGTCTTGACCTTCGCTGAGTTGCAACGATGCGCAGCCGCGATGGCCGCACGCCTGCGTCAAAGCAGCGCTCCCGGTGATCGGGCGCTCCTACTGTTTGGGCCTGGACTCGATTTCATTATCGCGTATTTCGGCTGTGTTCTGGCAGGTGTGATACCGGTGCCGATGATGCTGCCTCGGCGGAACAGCTCGCTGGATTCGAGTGCGAGCATTGTCGCCAGCTGCACCCCTCGCTTCGTTATGACAAATGCGCGGGTGCGCAGCGCCAGGCCGGACATAGTCGAGCGATTCAGTGGACCACAGATGCAATGGTTCGCGGTGGATCAGGCGGAGCAATCGTACGAACCGCAGCACGGGATGGCCGTGCCCAGCCCGGATGATATCGCCTTCCTGCAATACACGTCAGGTTCCACCTCGGATCCCAAGGGGGTGATGGTCACTCACGGCAATCTGATTGAGAATCTGGAGATGATTCGGCTGACGCTGGGCAATACCGGACGGTCGACCTATGCGAGCTGGGTCCCGCTATATCACGACATGGGGCTTATCTTGAACGTTCTGCAGTCCCTGTATCTCGGTTCGCTCTGCGTCTTGCTGGCGCCGGTGACATTCATTCAGCGGCCTCTCAGCTGGTTGCGCGCCATTCATCAGTATCGGGCGGAAGTCACGGCAGCGCCGAATTTTGCTTTCGATCTGTGCGTCCAGCGATTTCGCGCCGATCAAATGCAGAATGTCGATCTGTCGTCCTGGAAGCTAGCGGTCAACGCCGCCGAGCCGGTACGGGCTGATACGATCGAGCGGTTTACCGCCACCTTCGGCGCCTATGGTTTCGACCCGCATGCCATGCGTCCGCTCTACGGCATGGCCGAAGCAACGTTATTGATCTCGTCCGGCCGAAGAGGGTCGGGGCCGGTGATCCGCCCGATCAGTCTGGACGCGTTCCGCCGTAATCAAATCGCAGCCCCCGCAGGCCCGGAGGATACGCATCGGGTGGTCGGGTGCGGAGAAAACATTGTGGGACAACGTATTGCGATCGTGGACCCGCAGACGCGACGTCGCCTGCCTCCCGACTGCATCGGCGAGGTGTGGGTGGGCGGTCCTCACGTCTGCAAGGGTTATTGGCAAAATACCGATGCCACCAGCGCGATATTTCAGGCTCGCATCGAGGGCGATGAGGACAACGAGCCTTGGCTGCGCACCGGTGATCTTGGCTTCATGGACGCGGCCGGAGAACTGTTCATCACCGGTCGCAGCAAGGACATGATCATCGTGCGCGGCATGAACTACTACCCGCAGGATATCGAGAACACGGTCTACGACAGCCATCCGGTGTTGCGCCGGCACGGCGGGGCCGCTTTCTCCGTGCTCACCGACAGCGGGGAGAAAGTCGTGCTGGTGCAGGAGGTAGAACGCGCCCATCGGCGCGCACTTGACATCGAGGAGATCGTTGCGTGCATCCGCGAGGCGGTCGCGAATGAACACGAGATCGCGCTCGACACGATCGTGCTGATTCGCCACGGCGCAATTCCGAAGACCACAAGCGGCAAGATTCAGCGCGGTCTTGCCCGGCAGATGTGGCTGCAGAATTCATTCGAGCCGATCGACGCAGCGCAGACTCAGGCGTAATGGCGTTCAATTCGCTCGCCTATGCACTTTTGCTGGCGTTCAGCGTCGCCTGGGTGGCGAGGGGGCCCTGGCCGGCGCTGATGCTGATCGCGGCGAGCCTGGTATTTTATGCGGCCGCCGGCGCATTCGATATGGCCGTCTTCCTGGCGGCAGTGTTGATGAACTGGCTCGTCCAGGTTCTCGTTCCCGCTGACCGAAGGCGCATTGCTTCCGCAGTTGCCGTCAATATCGGGCTGATAGGGTGGTTCAAGTATCGCAATCTGCTCCTCGGAGAAACGGGCCTGGCCGGGAGCTATGTGGATACCACCCTTCCTCTCGGTATCTCGTTCTACAGCTTCCAGGCTCTTGCCTACCATATCGACGTAGTTCGGCGCCGAAGTGGACAGGCTCGCTCATTTCCCGAGTTCTTCCTGTTCAAAGCGCTGTTCCCGCAACTCATCGCCGGCCCGATCGTGCGGCCCAAACAAACTTTGCCGCAGATCCAACGGCTGTTCGACGGCAAGCAGCGGCGACTGCGGCTGCTTAGCTTTGGGCTTGGACTGATCATGATGGGCTTGGCCAAAAAGGTGATGTTGGCGGACAGCTTGGCTCCTGTCGTGGACGATATTTTCTCGGCGCCTCCTGATGGAGCCTATTATGCGTGGCTTGGCACGCTCCTATTCACGTTCCAGATTTATTTCGATTTCTCCGGATACTCGGACATCGCCATCGGCTCTGCGTACCTGTTGGGAATACGGCTTCCGAGGAATTTCTCCACTCCCTTCCTGGCGACCGGCATCGCCGAGTTGTGGCAGCGTTGGCACATCACGCTCACGCGTTTCCTGCGCGACTATGTCTTCGTTCCTCTGGCTGACATGAGGGTTGTGGCGCGGCGCTACCGCGCATTCCAACATTTCAGCGCGATTGTTCTGACCATGACCTTGTGCGGGCTCTGGCACGGTGCCGGCCTCAATTTCGTGATCTGGGGCGCCTTGCAAGGCGGCGCGATGGTGCTGGCAGGCCTGTGGTCACGTTACCTTCGGCCGCTGCCGGCACTGGTCGGATGGGCCGCCACGTTCACGTTTTTTGCTACCAGCCTCGTTATCTTCCGCTCGCCAAGTCTCTCCTATGCGTTCGACTATCTCGCAACCATGGCATCCTTCCGGGGCGGCTTGCCAGGCGGAGTGGACGATGC
>DATBYX010000095.1:0-8428 GCA_036513475.1 Xanthobacteraceae bacterium
TGTTGACAACGAAGGCGAGGAGATTTTCGCCGACAAGGTCGGCGTCATGCTTGCGCGGGACATCTCTGCGCAACACAGGAACGCAGTATTCGTCGCGGACGTGAAGTCGACCGGTCTGTTCATGACCGATCCCGTGCTCAGAGCGCATGGCGCAAAGACAGAGTACTGGAAGACGGGGCACTCCTACATCAAACGGCGCGTGAACGAGCTGGGCGCGCTTGCCGGGTTCGAGAAATCCGGCCATTTCTTTTTCAACGAGCCCTTGGGGCGCGGTTATGACGACGGACTGCGTTTTGCACTTGCCGTCTGCGATCTGCTCGATCGCAACCCCGACAAGAGCACGGCCGATCTGAAGAATGCCCTTCCCAAGACCTGGTCCTCTCCCACCATGTCCCCGCACTGTGCGGACGAGGTGAAATACCGGATCGTGGACGAGGTGGTGAACGAGCTCGAGCGGGCGAGGAAGGCTGGCGAGAAAATAGCCGGAGAGCAGATCCGCGATCTGGTCACGGTCAATGGCGCCCGCGTAACCGTCGCGGACGGAACCTGGGGCCTCGTGCGGGCCTCCTCGAACAAGCCGGAGCTTGTCGTGGTTGTGGAAAGCCCGGTCTCCGAGGCTCGCATGCGCGACATGTTCAAATCGCTGGACACCCTGCTGCGCACGCATCCGGAGGTCGGCGAGTACAATCAGAAGATCTGAAGCCGCGCTACGAGACGACTGTTTCGTCAAACGTTGCGCGGAAACGATGCGCCGCGTAGACGCCGAGGATTTTCATCTCCTTGGAGTAGAACGCCAGCTCCTCGAAAGCGAAGACCAGCCTGCGATCTTCGGGATGCCCCTCCACATCGGCGTAGAACTGGGTGGCAAAAAAGTTTCCCTCGATCATGTAGCTTTCGAGCTTCGTCATATTGACGCCATTGGTGGCGAATCCACCGAGCGCCTTGTAAAGCGCCGCCGGCACGTTGCGAACGCGGAAAAGAAAGGTGGTGATGACCCTTCCGCCGTCGTTGCTTGCCCACCTGGCCTCGCGCGAAAGCACGATGAAGCGCGTGGTGTTATGCGCCTCGTCCTCGATGTCCTGCGCGAGGATATCGAGGCCGTAGATCTCGGCTGCGAGCCTGGTTGCAATAGCGGCCCGGGTCTGGTCGCCGGCTTGCGCGATCTCGCGGGCCGAGCCGGCCGTATCGGCGGCGACGATCGGCTTGATGCCAAGCTTGCGGATGATCTTACGGCATTGGCCGAGCGCATGAATGTGGCTCTCGACGCTCTTGATTCCTGCGAGCGTTGCCCCTTTGACCGCCATCAATTGATGCCGCACCGGCATGAAATGCTCGCCCACGATATGCAGGGCGGAATGCGGCATGAGATGGTGGATATCGGCCACCCGACCCGCAACGGAGTTCTCGATTGGAATCATGCCGAGGCCCGCTTCGCCGGCGCCGATTGCGGCAAACGCGTCCTCGAAAGTCGAGCGGGGAACTGCCTCGTAATCCGGAAACACCTCGCGAGCAGCGAGATGGGAGTTCGCTCCCGGCTCTCCTTGAAACACGATCTTCTTGACGGCAACCATGCTGGTTCCGGTAGGCACGCCGAACCTGCGAGTCAATGAGCGCTCGGCAATCGTGTTTCACGGCATGGAGCGGGCTACGAGCTCGCGCGCGCGCTCCAGATCCTCCATCGTATCCACGCCGAGCGGCACGCTCGCTACGATGCCCACATCGATGCGCATTCCGGCCTCCAACGCCCGCAGCTGCTCGAGCTTTTCGCGTTGCTCAAGCGGCGAAGGGGCAAGCTGCACGAAACGGGCAAGCGCATCGCGGCGGTAGGCATAAACTCCGATGTGGTGAAAAAGCGGGCCCTCGCCCCATGGGGCGCTGGCGCGGGTGAAATAAAGCGCGCGCAGCCTGTACGCCGCAACCGGCGTGCCAACGACCTTCACCACGTTCGGGTCGGTACGCTCCTGCGGGCGCGTGATTTCCGCTGCCAGCGTGCCGATGTCCACGGCTGCATCGCTCAGGGGCTCGAGCGCACGGGAAAGGTCCGCGGGTGCAATGGTCGGCAAGTCACCCTGGAGATTGATCACGATCCGGGCGCTGGCGTGCGGATCCGCCGCATCCAGCGCTTCAAAAATCCGATCGGATCCAGAGGCGTGATCTGCCCGCGTCATCACCGCGAGGCCGCCGGCCTTCTCGATGCACGCTGCGATCGCCTCCGAATCGGTTGCCACCACGACCGGACCAAGGCGGGCTGCTTGTGCTCGGCGCATGACGCGCACGATCATGGGTTCGCCGGCAATATCCGCCAGCGGCTTGCCCGGAAGCCTGCTTGAGGCGATGCGGGCCGGGATCAGGATGAGAATCTCGGGCATCGATGTGCCGCCTGCGCCCTCCGGAGGACCAGCAAGCGCAAGGAGAGATGCAGCATGCCCTTATACGGGTTGCCTCAGATCAGGCAAACCGGGTATTTGTGCATCGCGGCATCGGCGGTCCGCCGCATGACCTGACCTTCCTCCCGGGCGGAGCGTCGAGCGGATGGATTCCTTCGAACTGAATAAAATCCTTGGCGCGATCCTCGGCACCTGCCTGATCGTTCTCTCCATCAATATTGCCGCAGGCGCGATTTTCGCGCCGAAAAACCCGGCAAAACCAGGCTACGAGATCACCGTGCCGGGACAGGCAGGAGGCGGAGAAGCCAAACCCCAGGAGCAGGAGAAGCAGCCCCCGATCGAGCAGCTTCTGGCCAATGCCGATGTCAAACGTGGCGAAAGCGACGCCAAGAAGTGCGCCGCATGCCACACCTTCAACAAGGGCGGAAAGCCCCTGGTCGGACCAAACCTGTGGGGTGTTGTGGGTCGCCCCAAAGGTTCACAGCCAGGGTTTAACTACTCCGCTGCGCTCAAAGCGAAGGGCGGCAATTGGACCATCGACGATATCAACCAGTTCATTACAAATCCGAGAGCTGCGGTGCCCGGCACGAATATGACCTTTGCCGGAGTCCCGCGAGGAAGCGAGCGGGCGGATATCATCGCCTACCTCAACAGTCTCGCGGATAATCCGGCTCCCCTTCCCAAAGCGGCGGAGGCCGAGGGAGCACCGAAATCGCAGTAAACGGTCGTTTTCACTGGAGTGGCTTCGCTTTGGTTTGGCCAAAGCTTCGTATCGCATAGCAATAGCGCGGCGGCCGTTGCGTTCGCGAGGAGGCTAAACGACTCCGAAGTCTCCTGATCGCTATCCTAAAATTGATGGCTTGTTTTGTCGCACATCTGTGCCGCGCAATGCGCAGCAGTCCTACATTGGGCTAGATTTGACCGATGCCCGTGATCGCTGGAGGTTTTCCTTGCATCTGACCCGACGCTTTCTCGTTCGTTCCGGCGCGCTTGCGGCTGGTTTGCCCCTTATCGGCCGATTTGGATTGCCGGTGCTCCCGGGTCCTGCCGCCGCGCAGCAGAGCCAAGCGGAACGTGCGTGGCGGCACGGGGTGTCCCTCTTTGGCGAGCTGAAGTATCCGGCGGAGTTCCAGCACTTTGACTATGTCAATCCGGGCGCCCCCAAGGGCGGCAGTGTGCGCATGATCGGATTGGGCACCTTCGATAATTTCAATGAGGTGGTCGCCGGATTGAAAGGATCGCTGGCAGCGTTCGCAGGTGTAGTTTCCGATAGCTTGATGGTTCCGGTACTGGACGAAGTGGAGACCAGTTATGGCCTGCTCGCCGAGGCCGTGAGCTACCCCGCCGATTTTGCAAGCGCGACGTTTCGTTTGCGGGGCGGCGCGCGCCATCACGACGGCAGGCCCGTTACGGTCGAGGACGTGATCTTTTCAATGGAGGCGTTCAAGAAATACAGCCCCGGACATGCGGCGTATTACAGGCATGTCGCAAAAATGGAGCAGACTGGTGAGCGCGAAGTCGCCTTCATTCTCGATGCTCCGGGAAATCGCGAGATGCCGCTGATCATCGGACAGCTCAACGTGCTGGCAAAACACTGGTGGGAAGGCACGGACCCATCGGGAAAGAAGCGCGACGTCGGCGCCACTACGCTCGAACCGCCACTCGGCAACGGCGCCTATCGGGTAAAGGATTTCGTCGCCGGCCGGACAGTGGTGTATGAGCGAGTGAAGGATTATTGGGCCAAGGATCTTGGCGTCAGTATTGGCCGGGATAATTTCGATGAGCTGCGCTTCGAATACTTTCGTGATGGCACGGTCGCGCTCGAGGCGTTCAAGGCCGATCAGGTCGACTGGCGTACCGAGAACATCGCCAAGAACTGGGCCACAGCTTATGATTTCCCGGCAGTCAGAGACAAGCGCGTGCTGCTCGAGGAGTTCCCGCTGCGCAGCCGGGGAATCATGCAGGCCTTCGCCTTCAATACCCGGCGCGAGAAGTTCAAGGATCCACGACTGCGGCTCGCCTTCAACTATGCGTACGACTTTGAGGAGATGAACAAGCAAATATTTTTTGGCCAGTACAAGCGGATCACGAGCTACTTCGAGGGAACGGAGCTGGCGTGCTCGGGACTGCCTGCAGGCCAGGAGCTCGATATCCTGGAAAAGGTCCGAGACAAGATACCCCCGGAGGTGTTCACGAAACCGTACACAAATCCGGTCGGCGGCTCTCGCGAGAATATCCGCAGCAATTTGCGCGAAGCGGTGCGCTTGCTGAAAGAGGCCGGTTACGAGGTTCGCAACCAGATACTGGTGGATGCGCGGACTGGCGAGCCGTTGAGCATCGAGATGTTGAGCGAGGACCCGAGCGTGGAGCGGGTGATCCTGTTCTATAAGCCGTCGTTGGAGCGTCTCGGCATTACGGTCAATGTGCGTACGGTCGACCCTGCGCAATACGAGAATCGGCTGCGCAACTGGGACTTCGACATCATTGTCGCCGTCTGGCCGGAGTCGCTGTCTCCGGGCAATGAGCAGCGCGACTACTGGGGCTCTCAGGCTGCCGATACATTAGGATCGCGCAATTATATCGGGATTAAGAATCCCGCGGTCGACGCACTGGTCGACCGGGTGATATTCGCCAAGGATCGGGCAGAGCTTGTCGCTGCGACAAGGGCGCTTGATCGCGTGCTCCTCTGGAATCACTATGTGGTCCCACAATACAGCACTGATCAGACGCGTACGGCGCGCTGGGATCGCTTTGGTCATCCGGGCGTTCTTCCCAAGTACGCTGAGCCGGCCTTTCCGACGGTGTGGTGGTGGGATGCGGGAAAGGCCGCAAGAATTGGAACGAGATAGTGACGGAGCTGCCTGACCTTACGCGACGCTCGACGCTGGTCCTCGGTGTTGGCGGGGTCATCGCGGCACTGTCCGGTAAAGCCAAATCCGACGAGGGCAGCGAGCATCACGGAATGTCTGCCTTCGGGGAGCTCAAATATCCTGCAGACTTCCAGCATTTCGATTATGTGGACCCGAACGCGCCAAAGGGCGGTATCTTCTCTCATGTTGGATCCACGCGTGCGTTCAACCAGAACTTTCTCACTTTCAACTCCCTCAATAGCTTCATTCTCAAGGGCGATGGCGCGCAGGGGACCGAGCTCACTTTTGCGAGCCTGATGAGCAGGGCCCAGGACGAGCCGGATGCGCTCTATGGGCTCGCCGCGCGCAGCGTTCGGCTATCTTCGGACGGGCTCACCTATCGCTTCGCGTTGCGTTCGGGGATCACGTTCCATGACGGCAGCCCGATGACCGCGCGCGATGTCGTCTTCTCATTGCAGACGCTCAAGGAGAAGGGCCATCCGATCGCGCAGCAGCTCTTGCGCGATTTTGCCGGAGCGGATGCGCTGGACGATGCGACGGTGATCGTGCGATTCGCGAAAAACCGAGCACGTGATGTCCCGTTGTTTGTTGCCGGGCTTCCGATTTTTTCGGCTGCCTATTACGCCGCTCATCCATTCGACGAGAGCACCCTCGAGCCGCCACTGGGCGGCGGCCCTTACAAGGTCGGACGTTTCGAGCCAGGCCGCTACATCGAATACGAACGGATGAAAAATTGGTGGGGCGCGGATTTGCCGGTTTCGCGCGGTCAGAACAATTTCGATCTGGTCCGCTATGAGTATTACCGGGATCGCGACGTGGCCTTCGAAGGCTTTACCGCGAAAAATTACCTGTTTCGCGAGGAGTTCACGTCCCGCACCTGGGCTACGCGGTACGACTTACCGGCGGTTCGCGATGGGCGCGTGAAGCGGGATATCGTCCCCGACGATACGCCTTCGGGCGCCCAGGGTTGGTTTTTCAACACGCGGCTTGAGAAGTTCAAGGACAGGCGCCTGCGCGAGGCCTTTATTTACGCCTTTGATTTTGAATGGACCAACAAGACGATCATGTACGGCTCCTATGAGCGCACTCACTCGGTCTTTCAGAACTCCGATATGATGGCCGTCGGCAAGCCGGCAGGGGATGAAGCTGCGTTGCTCGAGCCTTTTCGCGGTCAAGTGCCCGACGAGGTGTTCGGGGAGCCCTTCGTCCCCCCGGTATCGGACGGATCAGGCCAGGACCGGAACCTGCTGCGCAGGGCGACCTCGCTGTTGCAGGAAGCTGGATACCTGATCAAGGGCGGCAAGCGCATCTCTCCCAAGGGCGAGGAGATCAGGGCGGAGTTCCTGATCGACGAGCCGTCCTTCCAGCCCCATCACGCCACTCTCATCAAGAATCTCGCAACCCTCGGGATCCAGGCCAATCTGCGTATTGTCGATCCGGTGCAGTATCGCAGACGCGTCGATGACTTCGACTTCGATCTGATCGTACAACGATTTGGCTTTTCCACCACCCCGGGTGATTCGCTGCGCAGCTATTTTTCCTCTCAGGCTGCTGCACTGAAAGGGTCGCAGAACCTTGCCGGCATAGCGGATCCCGTCATTGACGAGCTGATCGAGCGTATCATTGCTGCCGATACCCGTTCCGGTCTGGTGACGGCCTGCAAGGCGCTGGATCGGGTGATCCGCAGCGGCCGCTACTGGATTCCGCACTGGTATAAGCCCTCGCACTGGCTCGCATTTTGGAACGTGTTCGGCCGACCGGCGAGGAAGCCACGGTTTGGCCGCGGCATACCGGAAACCTGGTGGTATGATCAGGAAAAGGCAGCGAAGCTAGAGGAGCGAGGATAGCGCCCCACGCATGACCGCTTACCTCATCCGCCGCGTGCTCTTCATGATCCCGACGCTGTTTGGCATCATGCTGGTTTCATTCGTCGTGGTACAGTTCGCACCGGGCGGTCCGGTGGAGCGGATCATCGCCCAGCTCTCCGGCTCCGATACCGGGGCCACCTCGCGGGTCTCCGGATCGCCGGGGGGCGATTTGGGCTCGCGCGGCCAGCTGCAAGGACCTTCCGGAATCGATGCGGCAAATTCCAAATATCGCGGCGCTCAGGGCCTCGATCCTGAATTCATCAAGAGCCTGGAGAAGCAGTTTGGCTTCGATAAGCCGGCCTACCAGCGCTTCTTCCTGATGCTGTGGAACTACAGCAGGTTCGATTTTGGCAAGAGCTACTTTCGCGACACGACTGTTCTCCAGCTCATCAAGGAGAAGCTGCCGGTCTCGGTGTCGCTGGGAATCTGGCTCACCTTGTTGACGTATCTCATTTCGATCCCGCTCGGTATCCGCAAGGCTGTGCACGACGGCTCGCATTTCGATGTATGGACATCAGGGACCATCATAGTGGGTTATGCGATCCCAGGCTTTTTGGTCGCCATTCTGCTGATCATTCTGTTCGCCGGGGGCTCGTTCTTCAATATTTTTCCCCTGCGCGGACTCACGTCCGACAATTGGGCGCAATTGTCCGTACCAGGCAAGGTCGCTGATTACTTCTGGCATCTGGTGCTGCCGATTTTTTCCATGGGGCTCGGCGCGTTTGCGACCATGACATTGCTCACCAAGAACTCGTTCCTGGACGAGATTCGCAAGCAATACGTGCTTACTGCGCGAGCCAAAGGGTGCACGCAGGGCCAGGTGCTTTACGGGCATGTCTTCCGCAATGCGATGTTGATTGTGATTGCCGGATTCCCCGGAGCGTTCGTGCACGCCTTCTTCTCGGGCTCGCTTCTGATCGAGACGATCTTTTCGCTTGACGGAATCGGCCTGCTCGGTTTCGAGAGCGTGCTCAATCGCGATTATGCGGTGGTATTCGCAACGCTTTACATCCTGTCGCTGATCGGGCTGCTGGTGAATCTGCTGTCCGATCTCACCTATACCTGGGTGGATCCGCGCATCGACTTCGAGACGCGAGAGGTCTGAGGTGGACGAGCGAACCACCATCGATGTGCCCGAAACAACGGCGCAGTCCCCGATGGGACTGGCCGTTCTTCCCGAAGGACATCAAATAGCGATCTCGCCGCTCAACAAGCGGCGGTGGCAGAGCTTCAAGGCGAACCGGCGGGGATACGCCGCTTTCTGGCTTTTCCTGGTGCTGTTCGTGGTTTCGCTGTTCGCGGA
>DATBYX010000096.1:0-7570 GCA_036513475.1 Xanthobacteraceae bacterium
GTTATTTTCATCTCGAAATTGTAAGAGCGTTCATCGTCATCCTCGTCGTCATCGAGAACAAGTGCGCCGATGCGTTCTTCGCCAACGAACACGTCGGCGGATTCATTCTGTTTCGGCACAACCCGGATACGCGCGTTCCCAAAGAGCTGCTTGAGATATGCGTCGAGCTTTCTGACTTCCTGAACGTCCAAGGTCTCGCTCCTGTACTCACACCTCGTAGAAAAGATGATCCATCGAACGCGACGGCTCCGGGCAGCCGGCCTCTCCAATGACCTTTGCCGGCACGCCCGCGACGGTCTTGTTGTGAGGCACCGGCTTGAGCACGACGGAACCCGAGGCGATCCGGGCGCAATGGCCAATCTCGATGTTTCCGAGAATTTTCGCCCCCGCACCTATCAAGACCCCATGCCGAATTTTTGGATGCCGATCACCCGCCTCTTTCCCGGTGCCACCGAGCGTTACGCTGTGCAGCATCGAAACGTCGTCTTCGATCACCGCCGTCTCGCCGATGACGAGACCCGTAGCGTGGTCGACGAAGATGCCGCGCCCGATCTGGGCATTGGGATGAATGTCGCACTGGAAGACTGCCGAGGAACGGCTTTGCAGATACAAGGCGGAATCCCGCCGCCCCTTGCTCCATAACCAGTGCGCCAGTCGATGAGTCTGAATGGCGTGGAAACCCTTGTAATACAGCACCGGCTCGATCAGGCGGGTGGTTGCCGGATCGCGGTCGAGGGTGGCCACGGTGTCGGCACGAAACGCGCTCCCGATCGAGGGGGTATCTTCGAGCGCCCCCGTAAAGGCTTGGCGGATCAGCTCGGCCGGCAAGTCGGAGTGATCAAGACGCTCCGCGACGCGGTGCACGACCGCCCCTTCCAACGTGTCATGATGCAGAATGGTCGAATAGATGAACGTTGCCAGCTCGGGTTCTTTCCGCACGACCTCCTCGGCTTCCATTCGAATCCGGTTCCACACCGGGTCTACCTTCTCGAAGGAATCGGACGCTCGCACCTGCTGCCGAGCCATTATGATCTCCTGCCGTTTCGCTCAACCGTAGCACACCTGGCCGTGAACAAACATATAGGAACAATGGGCCATCGAACCAGGACCGCTTGCTGCACTTCCCGCCTCTTTGCGGGCGCGGGAGCAATGCTGAGCGTACGCATCTCAATATTCGTCGGCCAGAAAACGTAGCACCGCCTGCTTGTATACTTTGTCTCCCACGGAGAGCATGTGGTCGCGTTCCGGGATGTCGATTGCGCGGGCGCGCGGCATCAAGCTTGCGAGCTCGTGCGCTGAGCCGGCGATCCCATCCTTGGTGCCGACCGCAACAAGCACCGGCGCCTGGATCAAGGCAACCTGGGTGGCCGTCAGCGTCTGTCGGGAGCCTCGCAGGCAAGCAGCGAGAGCCGCGAGATCTGATTTTGTTTGCTCCGCAAAGGAGCGAAACATGCGCCCGACCGGGTCGTGAACATCCGCGAGCGACGGCGCCTCAAGCGCCGCCGCGATGCTCTCCGGAAGACCAACTCCTCGCACGAGGTGAATGCCCAGCCCGCCGAAGATCACGCGGCGGAGGCGTTGCGGATGGGCCAATGCGAAGAAGGCCGAGATGCGCGCACCCATGGAGTAGCCCATCACATCCGCACGGCCGAGCTCCAGGTGATCCAGCAGGGCGCGGATATCTTCCGCCATTCGAGCACTGTGGTAGGCGGCAGGATCGTAGAGCTTGGTTGAGGCACCGTGCCCACGGTTGTCGAGCGCAATCACCCGCCGGCCCGCCCTGGTCAAGGTCGCCACCCAGCCGGGATGAACCCAGTTCACCTGCGCGGTCGAGGCAAAACCATGGACCAGAACAATCGGCTCGCCTCGACCTTCGTCAAGGAAGGCAATCTCCACAGCGTCGTGGGTAAAACGACTCGTGCCCCCGACTTGTCGGGTCATCGGTGCGGCGCCGGCACGATTCCGACCCGACGGATGCCCTCCCGAAGAACGCTCAGGCGGCTTGCGCGGCGACCGCGCGCAAGCATGCCAAGGCTTTGTCGATGGCATCCATGTGGACGCCATTTGCACCCGATCGGGGACGCATCAGGCCGGGCCATGGGGGCGGCCTTATAGGCAGATGGTCCGCCGCATCAAGCCTTGGAACCAGCGCCGGTGCAGTGGAATATTGGTGCGGGGGCGATAACGGGAGCGGTTTAGCCAGCGATGCGCCGCACTGCCTGCTTGCAGATGTATCCTGTGCCGCCGCATGCCGCGCCCGAGTGCGCCGCCATCTTCGGTACATGCAATAGCGCTCGGTCATCCTTTCTGTCATGCGCTTGAGCGAGGCTGCGAGGCCAAGCAAGGTGAGCAACGCCCACAAGATCCACGTTGCCAGATTGAAGGTGCCCAACGCGAGCAGAATGGCGCCGCGCCCGGCAAGCTTTAGGATGGCCCGGGTCTTTCCGCCTTTCGCGGCGGCGAGCCGTGCTATGCGCGACATGTCGCGCGGGCCTTCCGCGAGCCGCAGTCCGTCCAGGGCGGCCTGCGTTCCTGCTCGCATCTGCACACGACCCACATCGCCGGCGAGGCGAACGAGGTCGCGTGCCTTCTCGACCTTCACCGCCTCGCGCGTGGCGCGCGCGGCTGTTGCCGGCTCAGTTGCGCTGGCGCCTCGAACTGCGCGGGAAAGCGCACCCCAATCAACCACTTCCCGCAGCGATCGACCGATCCAAGCCGCCATCCGGCCACCAATCCGGCCGGTTTTCCCTGCGGCCTTGAGCACAGTGAGACCAAGCCGCGCCGGAGCAGCAAGACCGACGGTGGCGTAGGTTCCGGCTGTGACAGCGAGACCGACCCCGGCCAGACCCAAAATGAGCTCGTCCGCCTGCTGGCCCGTTGCAAGCCGAGTGCCTTCCCGAACCGCATCGCGTATGTCGCCAAAGACAAACAGATCTCCTACCGCCGTCCCTGCAAGCCCTACCAGATCGTCGGGCTCGCCCGTGAACAGTCCGCGCGCAAAGCTGTCCAGAGAGTGCGACACGGTCCCAGCTTCAGCACTCGCCTGCCTCACCTTTTCGGAAAGAGCAGGATCAATCGGCAGGTGGTTGTCGCGCGCGAGATCTACAAAGCTCTGTGCCAGGTCGGCATCATTGGCGGCGAGCGCCGCATTGATTTCCCGCTCAGCGACGCTCGAATTCAGAGAGCGTGCGACCGCACGGTCCGCGAGCGCCACGGGATCATCCTGGGAGGAGAGCAGCCGTTCGGCCTCGTAGGCACGCGGCAGAACGGCGAGCGCGGCCACGGCCAGCGCCACGGCAAGCCCAAGCGGCACCGCAATCCGAGCTCCTGTCATTCCACCCCTCCTTGCTCGGAAGCGCAGGGGGAAGCACATAGCCGTTCGGCGAGCATTCGTTCAGGAGACGGAAAGCTGTAATCTCACATCCGAGGGTGGATATGCAGGATTGGCTCGTAATATACAAGCCGCTAGAAATGTCTCATCGGAGTATTAACCCCTTAACCCTATGGCAAATCGCGTCCGTGGTATGGTGCAGCCGAGCCGCAGCCGCGAGCTCGGTCAACCGCAGGAAAACATCCGGTATCGATTGCAGCAGTGTCCCTCCAATTTACCAGCCGAGACACACCATTGACGGAAGCCGTCGTTCCACACTTTCACAACACGCCCGGCGTTTCGGTCATCGAGATTGGCGCACGCGAGTTCATGTGCATTGGCGAGCTGCCGCCCTTCGATCATCCGCACGTGTTCCTCGATATGGGCGACGCTGCCGAGATCATCTGTCCGTATTGCTCCACCCTGTTTCGTTATGACCCGAGCCTGCCTCCTCGCGTTGCCCGTCCAGCGGAATGCATGCTGCCTGAGAACGTGATCGTCTGACGCGGAGCGACCCATCCGTGGCTGCTTCCCGCACGGTTATCATTGCTGGCGCCGGGATTGGCGGACTCGTGGCGGGCCTCGCGCTCGTCCAGCATGGCTTGCGCGTCATCCTGTTCGAGCAGGCGCAACGGCTGGAGGAGGTCGGCGCGGGCATTCAGCTTTCGCCGAATGCGTCACGCATCCTGATGTCCCTGGGATTGGAGCCGCTGCTGCGACCATTCATCGTCACGCCTACGGAGCTCATGGTGATGCACGCACGCACGGCTCGCGTACTTGCCCACGCTCGGCTGGGCGACGTGGCAGAGAAGCGCTACGGCTCGCCTTATTGGGTCATCCATCGCGGCGACCTGCAGTCGGTGCTTGTCGATCTCGTCGCCGGCACTCCGGATATTTCGCTGCATCTCGGTACCACAGTCGAGGATTTTGCCTCGCACAGGCATGGGGTCACCGTCGCGACAGCTTCCTCACTGGGCGCCGCTGAGGAGCGGGGCTTGGCATTGATCTGCGCCGACGGCCTGTGGTCGAACCTCAGACGGCGTCTCGGACATCGCGGCGAGCCCCGGTTTGCCCGGTATACAGCGTGGCGCGCATTGGTGGCCGCCGGCGCGCTTGGCCCGGATGCTGCCGCGCCCCGGATCCAGCTGTGGCTGGGGCGTCATGCCCACGTCGTGCACTACCCGGTCAGGGGAGGTAGCCTGGTCAACGTCGTTGCGATCATCCGTGATGATTGGCGCGAGGCCGGTTGGAGCGCACCCGGCGAGCGGTCCGAAATCCTTGCCCGTTACCCCCCCGGAGTGTGGCCGGCATCAGTCCGCGCCATCCTTGCGGCCGCAGGAAATTGGCGCAAATGGGCACTGTTCGATCGCGCACCACTCACTTCCTGGGGGAAGGGCGCTGTCACGTTATTGGGCGATGCCGCCCATCCAATGCTGCCCTACCTTGCCCAGGGTGCGGCGGCAGCGATCGAGGATGCGGCGGTCCTGGCGCGGCGGCTCGCAGAGACACCCGCCGAGCCGGAGCGTGCGCTGCGGCTCTACGAGAACGAGCGCTACAGGCGCACGGCACGCATCCAGCGTGCCGCGCGCCGTAACGGGATGATCTACCACATGGGCGGTGCCGAGGCACTTCTGCACGCTTTGGCGCTTGTTGCAATGCGCGGAAGAGGGCTGCTCGCGCGATACGACTGGCTCTATAAGTGGAAACCAACCTGATGCTCTGATAGTGCTCGAAGATGTCATTGTTTCCGACCACCATTGCCGGCAGTCTGCCAAAGCCGCCCTGGCTCGCCGAGCCAAACCGGTTATGGCCGGCCTGGCAGCTCTCCGGGCCCGCACTCGCAGAAGCCAAGCGCGATGCGACGCTCCTGGCACTCAAGCTCCAGGAGGATTCCGGCATCGATATCGTCAGCGATGGCGAGCAGTCACGGCAGCATTTTGTCCATGGCTTTCTCGAATGCGTTGACGGCATCGATTTCTCGCGTCGAGTCGAGATCGGGATTCGCGCAGACCGGTACAAGGCGATGGTCCCCACCGTGACGAGCACGCTGCGGCTCAACGGGCGTGTGCACGCGTCGGAAGCGCGGCTTGCGCGTGCTCACACCAATCGGAAACTCAAATTCACGCTTCCAGGTCCGATGACGATCGTGGATACAATCGCGGATGCCTACTATGGCGATCGGGTCAAGATGGCCATGGCCGTCGCCCGGCTGCTCAATATCGAGGCGCGGGCGCTGCAAGCGGAGGGCATCGACCTCATTCAATTCGATGAGCCTGCATTCAATGTCTATATGCGCGAGGTGGGGGAATGGGGCATTGAGGCGCTGCATCTCGCCATGGAAGGGCTTAGCTGCGCCACCGCCGTTCACATCTGCTACGGCTACGGAATCAAGGCGAATATTGACTGGAAGGCAGCGCTTGGACAGCAATGGCGACAATATCAGGAGATCTTTCCGGCGCTCGCCAGGAGCCGCATAGATGAGGTCTCGATCGAGTGCAGAAATTCTCGTGTACCTCTAGAGTTGCTCAAGCTTCTCGAAGGCAAGCGCGTTCAAGTTGGCGCCATCGATGTGGCGACTGATGCAATCGAAACCCCGCAGCAGGTGGCCGCCACCATTACGGAGGCGGCAAAATATGTGCCTGCGGAAAACATCGTCGCGAGCACGAATTGCGGAATGGCGCCCATGCACCGCGACATCGCGGTCGCCAAGCTCGAAGCACTCGCCAATGGAGCGGCACTGGCACGCAAGCTGTTGGGCTAAGGGTTCGACGGTGCCAGCCCGGCACGCGCGTCAAACCCGCAACTGCGCTTGTGGATTTCACCTGATTGCGGAGCTGCTGCCCCAATTTTCCGGTGAAGCGCAATGCTTCGACCGCGCAGCACGTTCCAGCACCTTGAGCTCTTCGGTCGCCGCCACATAATCCGCCTTGTAGGCAAGCACGTTCACGACTGTCCCCCCGGTCCCTTGTTCTGCCCGGTCCATCAGCTGCTTGAGCTCCTGCTCGCGGGTTGTCCAGGTTTTCCGCTGTAGAGCCATCTGCTCGCAGCTGGAGTATTGGTATTTGCCGGGATCGGCCAAAAGCGTCACAGAGCTATCGCCGGATGTTGCGCAACCCGACAGCAATGCAACACCCGCAAGAACGCCGGCACTCCGTGCGAAAATGGTCGCGAGCGACCTTCGGTCAGCGATCCTGTGCGGCATATGCGGGCACCACCCGACGCAAAGCTGCCCTGAGCAGCAACTGCGCTGCATGTGACGCGTCTAATGAGCGCGGAATATGCCCTAATCGTGGTATCGACCCCCCAGATCCGGCCCTCTCAATTGATGTGGACCAGGGCCCCACCATCGACTGGAAGAGCGACCCCGGTAATGAAATCGGCTTCATCGGAGGCCAAAAACAAGGCCGCGTTGGCAACATCCCACGCAGTTCCCATCCTGTGGCGCAGCGGCACTCGCGCATTGCGCGCGGCCGCGACCTCCGCCCGGGGCTTTCCGCTGGCGCGAGCGCGGGTGTCCACCGCCATCGGCGTGTCCATCAGCCCCGGAAGAATGACATTTGCCCGCACTCCAAACTCAGCATTCTGAATCGCGATCTGCTGCGTAAACGCGATCATGCCCGCTTTGGTGGCCTTGTAGACCACGTTTGGATACTGCTCCCAGGCCGCAACCGACGAGATCATCGTGATCACACCTGAACGCTGCGCCCGCATGGTCGGCAAAACATGTTTGCAGGCCATGATGGCACCTCGCAGGTTGATCGCGGCGATGCGGTCGAAAGCTGCCTCGGTGATCTCGTTCAGCGGGGCGTCTCCCCCGGCGATGCTCACTCCAACATTGTAGTGCAGGATATCGATCCGGCCCCATCGCCTCCGGGCCGCATCCGCCATTGCGGCCAGCGTCTTTTCGTTGCAAACGTCGGCTTCGAACGCCGCGCATTCCCCTCCCCGCGCCTGCGCCATTGCCACCGTTTCCTCGGCGGAGCGAATGTTGTTGTCGACCGCGAGCACCTTGGCCCCTTCCTCAGCGAAACGCAGCACCGTGGCGCGCCCATTTCCCATTCCTTCACCCGGCGATTGTCCGGCGCCCACCACGATGGCGATCTTGTCCTTCAGACGCATGCCTGTTTCCCCTATCGCTTGCGGATGCTCCAGCTTACGGGCGCTGGACGGAGAAAACGAGGTCAGGGTGTTGCGTTGTGC
>DATBYX010000097.1:0-9265 GCA_036513475.1 Xanthobacteraceae bacterium
TCGAGCTCGCTGACCGAGCGGCGCATCGCCTCCTCGAGACCGTCGCCCGCATCGAGGCGATCCGCGACGTAGACAGCGATGAGCTCTGAATCGCAGTTCGAGACGAACCGGTGCCCGCGGCGCTCCATCACGCGGCGGAAACTCCAGTAGTTGGTCAGCTGGCCATTGTGCACGACCGAGATGTCGGTGAACGGATAGGCCCAATAGGGATGCGCCGAGCGGATGTCGACGTCGGACTCCGTCGCCATGCGGGTGTGGCCGATGGCGTGCGTCCCGCTGAAATGCGCCAGATGATATTGCTCGCCTACCCGCGCCGCATCGCCGAGATCCTTGATGAGCTCGAGGGCACGGCCAAGGGACAGGATTTCCGCTCCCTCGACATCCTCGATGTAATCGGCGAGGCGGCGCAGGTCGCCGCCATACTTGAAGTGGTAGCGGAAGGCGTATTCAGTGATGCTCTCCGCATCCTCGACGGTTGCACCGAGCTCCGCGAGCCGTTCGTCGATGCTGGCGCGGCGGCGCGCGATCTCGTCATGAATGGAGAACCCCCGCCTGATCTCTTCCTGTTCCGCGACCTTGAAGCGCATGATCAGACGGTCGCCCTCGGGCACGCCGTAAAGAGCAAGCCCCGTCGAGTCCGGGCCGCGGTGCTTCATCGACTGGAGCATCGACAGCATCTCGCTTCCGACCTCTCCGCGTCCCCCGCGATGGATCACTCCAGCAATGCCGCACATCAGCTCTTTCTCCTCAGGGCAGATAATCGAGATAGGTGCGCAGATCCCATTCCGTCGTCGTCGCCATGAAGCGCTCCCACTCGTCTTGTTTGTAGTGGTTGAACACGCGCAGCATGTCGCCCGGCAAGGCTGACTTGATAACCTCGTTCCCGTTCAGCCGCTCCAGCGCCTCGCCAAGATTCATCGGCAGCCGGCGCACGACCTTCCCCTCTTCCATCGCTTGGTAGATGTTGCGCTGCTCGGGATCGCCGGGATCGAGCTTGCGGCTGATCCCGTCATCAAAGGCCTTGAGCAAGGCACCTGCCAGCAGATACGGGTTCACCATGGAGTCGACCGCGCGATATTCGAAGCGGCCGGGCGCCGAAACGCGCAGCCCGCAGGTGCGGTTCTGGAATCCCCAATCGCGGTAGACCGGCGCCCAGAAGCCGGTATCCCACAGCCGGCGATAGGAGTTCACGGTCGAGCAGCCGATAGCAGTCAGGGCATCGAGATGATCTATCACGCCGCCGATGGACCACAATCCAATCTCGCCGGGCTTGCCGAGTGCATCCTTACCGGGGGGAAGGAAACTGTTCTCGCCGCCCTTGCGATACTGAAATACGCCTTCCATCCCGGGCAGCGGATCCTGCCGCAGCCCGTTGACCCGGTCCTCGCCGCCGCGCCAGAGCGAGAGATTATGATGGCAGCCGTTGGCGGAGACGCCCATGAACGGCTTGCACATGAAACATGCGATCAGGCCGTGCTCGCGCGCGACCTGCGCACAGATCTGCCGGTAGGTTGAGAGACGGTCGCAGGTGCGCAGCGCCTCGTCGAACATGAAGTTCAGCTCAAGCTGGCCCGGAGCATCCTCGTGGTCGCCCTGTATCATGTCGAGACCCATGGCTCGAGCATAATCGATGACCTTGAGCACGATCGGCCGAAGCGCCTCGAACTGATCGATGTGATAGCAGTACGCGCGCGTATAGCCGCCGGCAGGCGCGCCATTGGGATCGCGCTTGAGCCACATCATCTCCGGCTCGCAGCCTAGCCGCAGGTGCAGCCCATGCTTGCGTTCAAATTCTGCATGAATGCGCCGCAGATTGCCGCGACAATCCGATGTGAGAACACCGCCCGGATCCTTCGGCTCCTCGCGGTTGCGAAACAATGTACAGAAGACGCGCGCGACCCGCTTGTCCCACGGGAGCTGGCAGAACGTCTCAGGATCGGGAATGCCAATGAGCTCTGACGCTTCCGGACTGTACCCGATGTATTGGCTGTGACGATCCAGAAACAGATTGGCGGTGGCGCCGTACACGAGCTGGAAGCCGCGCTCGCAGATGGATTCCCAGTGATCAGCCGGCACCCCCTTGCCGACGATCCGGCCGGTGACGGATATGAACTGATAATAGATGTAGCTGACGCCCAGCTCATCGATCTTGGCACGCACTTGGCGCACCATCTCGGCCCGTCCCTCCTGCTGCACATACGCTTCCAGGTCGGTCATTACTTTCATCCTGCCGCCCGTCCAGGCGCCCTTCTCCAGCGCGCAACCGCCGCCACGTCGCGCCGCGCCGCGCCGACCAGCGCGATGGCGGAATTCCTTGGCACGAGCTATATTGGCACCAGCGGCAACCAATTTCAAACCGAATTTCACAATTGGTAGACAATTGGTCGGATTGGTGTGAAGGATGAAAACGGCTGCGCCTCTCGCCTCGGATCCGGGCCTCTCGCTCCCCCAGGTGCAAGGCCGCAGCGCCGCCATCATAGCTGCGCGGTTGCGCGCCGCCATTCTCGGCGGAGCCTATTCGGCGGGCGATCGACTTCCGCCCGAACGGGATATTGCGCGGGCGCTTGGCGCATCCCGCACGACCGTCCGCAACGCGCTGCAGTTGTTGGAGGATGACGAACTCGTCAGGCGCAAGGCGGGCAGCGGGACCTATGTGACCCAGAACGGGCGAGTGGACGGAGATGATGTCGCGGAGACCACGAGTCCGCTCGAGCTGGTCGAAGTTCGAACCGCAATCGAGCCAACGATGATCCGATTAGCCGTCCGCAACGGCAAGCCGCGGGACCTTGACCAGCTATGGGAAGCACTCGCTGAATTGGAGCGCGCCGGTCCGGATCCGGACCGGTTTTCGCGCTGCGATCAGCAATTTCATCTTGCCTTGGCGCAAGCTACCCACAATCCCCTGCTGGTCTGGATCTATCATCAGCTCAACCGCATCCGCAGCCATCGCCATTGGGTCGCAGTTCAGGACAAGGTCCTCACTCCGAAACGCATCGCCGCCTACAACGCCGAGCACCGCAGGCTCGTGGAGGCGATCTCCGCGAGGGACAGCGAGCGCGCGGTTGCCATCATCCAGCAGCATCTGCAGGCAGCGCATCGCGATCTGCTGGGCGTCCAAGTTGGTTAGCAATAGTTGCCTAGCCGTCTGTCTCTCGGCCGACGCCCGGAAATAAGCGCAGGGCCGACGATGGCGATATCCGAGGACGCGCCCCGGATCCGAACCGATGCGGTGGAGGCCGCGCAGGGACTGCGTCGCAATATCGGCTGGCGCGACGCGTTCTGGCTGGCAAGCGGGGTTCCGGCGCTGGTTCTGTTCTCGATCGGCGGCATCGCCGCTACCGTGGGCACGCCTTCCTACATCGTGTGGCCGCTCTCGGTACTGCTCGGCTTCGTTCAGGCTTTTACCTATGCCGAGATTGCAGGGATGTTCCCGAGCAAGTCCGGGGGCGCCTCCGTCTATGGCGCGGCGGCATGGATCCGTTACAGCAAGCTGATCGCGCCGCTCTCGGTATGGTGCAATTGGCTCGCCTGGACGCCAGTCTTGTCCATCGGCTGCGGCATCGCAGCAGGATACATTCTTACCGCGCTCACGCCCGCGCATTCGGCCCTGCGAACCGCCGACATCGAGCTGCTCGACCTCTCCTTGCTCAAGAACGGCCTTACGCTGCGCATCAACGCCACGTTCCTCATCGGCGCGGCGTTGCTGCTCGCGGTGTTTGCCGTTCAGCATCGAGGCGTCCTGCGGACCGCTCGCTTTCAGATGGTGATCGGAATCCTTGTCCTGCTGCCGCTCACCCTTATCGCGCTGACGCCCATACTGTCCGGCAACATGAAGCTTGCCAACTTTTTTCCGCTCACTCCGTTAGGCGGCATCGAGCATGGCCGCCCCATCGCGGGCGCCTGGGACCGGCAAGGTTGGAGCGTATTTCTCGGCGGCCTTTATCTCGCGGCTTGGTCGACTTACGCCTTCGAGACCACGATCTGCTATACCAGCGAGTTGCGCTCCCCAGGCACGGATTGCGTTCGCTCCATCTTGTCTGCGGGGCTTCTCTGCATCTTCATGTTCGCGATTGTGCCCATTGCGTTCCAGGGCACTCTCGGGCTGGACGCCATGCTCGACCCCGACATTTATGACGGGTCTGGCGTCGCTGCCGCCATGGCGCACATGGTCGGCGGCGGTGCACTGATCTCCGCACTGATCGTGCTGCTACTGCTCCTGGCTTTGGTGCTGTCGATCATCACTGCCATGGCAGGCTCTTCCCGCACCCTTTACCAGGGCTCGATCGATGGCTGGTTGCCGCGTTACCTGTCGCATGTGAACGTCCACGGCGCGCCAACGCGAGCGATGTGGACAGATCTCGGATTCAATCTGATCCTGCTGCTGATGTCGGACTACGTCTTCGTGCTGGCGGTATCGAACTGCTGCTATCTGATCTTCAACTTCCTCAATCTCAATGCGGGATGGATGCATCGGCTCGACAGCCCGAGAGCGCATCGGCCCTGGCGTGCGCCCAACGTCCTCCTTGCTCTCGGTGCGGTGCTTGCTTTCTTCAATGCGTTTCTGCTCGGTGCCGGCGCGAATGTCTACGGCAAGGGGGCGCTTCTGACCGGGCTCGTTGCCGCGGGGATGGTGCTGCCAGTGTTCGCGTGGCGTCATCACGTAGTAGATCGCGGAGTTTTCCCCGCCAACATGCTGAGCGATCTGCAAGTGGAAGACCTTGCGACGGCACCCCGCCGCGCCGGCTGGATGCCCTATGCGGCACTCGGCGGCGGAGTGCTCGCGATGGTTGGGGGGAAGCTGATGTTCGGATGAGAAACTACCGGACGGAAAACTCCCCCGGCAGGTCGTGTCCCTCAATGGCCAGCACGCGCGCCGGCGCTCCGTCGAGCCCGACAAGCTTCAACGGCAATGCAACAATTGCGAAGCGCGGCCGCTCGATCAATCCGAGGTGGTGAACGTACTCGATATTATAGATCTCCCGCCCCAGAATCTTGTGATGAACAATGCAGTCCTCGCCACGGAAATCGTGACCGAGGTGAACGACGTATTCTTCCGAGAAGTCGTACACGATGGCCTTCACGCCGCGTTCGACCAGCCAGTCGGCAGCATCAGGCTTGAGCCATGGACCGTCACGCCAGAACCTGTCCTCGCTCCAGCTTTCGTCGCTCCAGCCGGTGCGGAGCACCGCTATGTCCCCGGTACGGACGTGTCGGCCGCGGTCCTCGAGTGTGTCGGCCGCGATGCCGACAGCTTTGCAGTGATCCGACAAGTCAATGAGGCCAGCGGGTCCGATCAATTTGCCGAGGGGCGCTGCTTCGATGGTCGCAGCATCACGAATGAAATGAATGGGGGCGTCCACATGCGTTCCGTAATGGGCGAACATGGAGAACGTCGAGCCTTGCCAGCCGCAGGACTCGTAGGAATACGGCGTGTCGAATTTGACCTCGAGACCAAGGCGGCCTTCTCCGTGACGCACCGGTACTGAAAGATCGACGATGTTCATTGCCGATTCCCGTTTGCTGAACCGGCGGCATCCTATCCAAACGATCGATCTTGGTAAACCGCATGCAACCAATCCTGAAAATTGGACCAGCTTGCGGTCCGCAATTGGCGCTGTTAGGCTCGCGGTGCAGCGGCAGATCCGCCGCTCAATCAAGATCAGAGGATGGACAATGCGACACTCGGCAGCTGGCCTGGGCTTCGCTCTCGCAATTACGTTCACCGGTCTTGCGCAGGCGCAAACTGCAGGAGGCGCCGTCAAGATCGGAGTGGTCAACGACCAATCCAGCATCTATGCGGATCTGTCCGGGATGGGCGGTGTCGAAGCAGCCCGGATGGCATTGGAGGACTTCGGCGGCAAGGCTCTCGGAAAACCGATCGAGCTCGTCACCGCCGATCACCAGAATAAACCCGACATCGCAACGAGCATCGTCAGCAAGTGGTTTGACGCGGACAATGTCGACGCGGTCTTCGACGTGCCGAATTCATCCGCGATGCTTGCCGTGCAGGAGATCGCCCGCAAGGCGCAGAAGCTCGTGGTCGTCTCGACCGGCGCCACTTCGGATTTCACGGGTAAGGCCTGCTCGCCGTACGGCATTCATTGGACCTACGACACCTATGCCCTCGCCTATGGCACCGGCAAGGTGATGGTCCAGCAGGGCGGCGATACCTGGTTCTTCATCACGGCCGACTACGCTTTCGGGCATGCGCTCGAGCGCGACACAGCCGCCTTCGTCAAAGCGGGGGGCGGCAAGGTGCTCGGCGCGCTGCGGCATCCCTTCCCTAATCAGGACTTCTCCACCTATCTCGTGCAGGCACAGGCTTCCAAGGCGAAGATCATCGGCCTTGCCAATGCCGGCAGCGACGTCATCAACACCATCAAGCAAGCAGCAGAGTTCGGCGTCGCTCGCGCCGGGAGCGGCCAGCGCCTTGCCGGCCTGCTGCTGTTCGACAGCGATATCCACAGCCTCGGGCTGCCCACCGCGCAGAGCATCGTGATGACTACCGGCTTCTACTGGGATCTCAACGATGATACGCGCGCTTTTTCCAAACGCTTCTTCGAGCGGCGCAAGGCAATGCCCACCATGGCGCAGGCGGGAGTTCATTCAGCCGTACAACACTATCTCAAGGCAGTGCAGGCTGTGGGCAGCAAGGATTCGCTTGCGGCGGTGAAGAAAATGAAGGAGATGCCGGTCAACGATTTCTTTGCGAAGAACGGCCAGGTCCGCGAGGACGGCCGTATGGTGCACGACATGTACCTTGCCCAGGTAAAGACTCCGGAGGAGTCGAAATATGCCTGGGACTACCTCAAGATCCTGAAGGTGATTCCGGGCCAGGAGGCGTTCAGGCCGCTCGCCGAGAGCGAGTGCCCGCTGATCAAGACTCGCTAGCAGAGAAGGACGATCGTCGGGGGCGGCCCGCGAAGGCGCCGCATACGTGTTCGAGATCTTCGGCATATCCTCGCAGGCACTGTTCAGCTTGTTGCTGCTCGGCGCGATCAACGGCTCGTTCTATGCGATGATGAGTCTCGGCTTGGCGCTCATCTTCGGCATGCTCAACATCATCAACTTCACGCACGGCGCCCAGTACATGATGGGCGCCTTCGCCGCCTGGATGCTGCTGAACTACGCCGGCGTGAGCTATTGGGTTGCACTCGTTCTCGCGCCGATCATCGTGGCATTCAGCGGGCTCGTGCTGGAACGTCTGTTCCTGCGACACCTCTATCATCTCGATCACCTCTACGGATTTCTCCTGACATTTGGTGTCTCGCTGCTGATCGAGGGAGCGTTTCGGCAGAAGTACGGGGTCTCCGGCCAGCCGTTTCAGATCCCTGACTCGCTTTCCGGCGGCACCAACCTCGGTTTCATGTTCCTGCCGAATTATCGCATCTGGGTGATCTCGGCCTCGCTCGGGGTTTGCTTAGCGATCTGGTACGTGATCGAGCGCACGCGCCTTGGTTCCTATCTGCGGGCGGGAACTGAAAATCCGGTCCTGGTACAGGCGTTCGGCATCAATATCCGCAGGATGATCACCCTCACATATATGCTCGGCGCGGGTCTTGCCGCTTTCGCCGGAGTGTTGGCGGCGCCGATTTATCAGGTCAGCTCCATCATGGGCGCGAATATAATCCCGATTATCTTCGCCGTCGTGGTGATCGGCGGCATGGGCTCGATCATGGGCTCGATCATCACTGGCTTTGTGCTTGGCCTGATCGAAGCGTTCACCCGGCTCATCTATCCGGAGGCTTCCGCGGTCGTGATTTTCGTCGTGATGGTTGCCATCTTGCTGATCAGACCGCAGGGGCTGTTCGGCGTGCGGAGCTGAAAACGTGTCCCGTTTACTCGGCATCGCTTTGTTGATCGTCGGGGCGCTATCAGCGCCTTTCTTTTTTTATCCCGTGCTGTTGATGAAGGTCTTGTGCTTTGCAATTTTTGCCTGCGCCTTCAACCTTCTGTTCGGCTTCGGTGGCCTGCTGTCATTCGGACACAGCGCGTTTTTGGGCGGTGCCGCCTATATCACAGGGCACGTGGTGAAGATCTGGGGTTTCACCCCGGAGCTCGGCTTGCTGACCGGCGCCGCAGCCGGCGCGGGAATAGGTTTCGTCTTCGCGGTGCTCGCAACACGCCGCCAGGGCATCTACTTTGCGATGATCACGTTCGGGCTTGCGCAGATGGTCTATTTCGCCGCGCTCCAGCTCCCTTTCACCGGCGGGGAGGACGGACTGCAGACCGTGCCGCGTCGCGCCTTGTTTGGACTGCTCGATTTGTCATCCAACGTGTCGATGTACTATTTCGTGCTGATCGTCTTCCTTCTCGTCCTCTGCGCCATCTCGCGAATCGTGCATTCGCCGTTCGGCCAGGTCCTTCATGCCATTCGAGACAACGAGCAACGCGCTATTTCACTCGGATATCACGTCCATCACTATAAGATTCTTCTCTTCGTTCTTTCGGCTGCATTTGCCGGCCTTGCGGGCGGCCTGAAATGCCTGGTGGTCGGCTTTGCCACCCTGACCGATGTCTACTGGCACGCCTCCGGCGAGGTCGTGCTCATGACCATGCTGGGCGGAGTGGGGACCATGCTGGGCCCTGTGGTGGGAGCGGGGCTTGTGGTTGGGATCCAGAACTATTTCGCCGAGCTCGGCGCCTGGGTCACCATGATCCAGGGCGCGATCTTCGTGGTGGTCGTGATGGTATTTCGCCGGGGGATAGTGGGTGAGCTCATTCCGCTCCTGCATGGTCGTCTCGGCAAGATCCGGCAGAACGCCACCACTCGCATACCGTTGCCGCCTGCACCTGCCGCTTCGTCCAATCCCGCCAAGGAGACCGCACTCCCTGCTGTCGCCGGCGCATCTTCCGTGAAGGCGACGGATGGCACGCCATGAGATTTCTGGTGTTCCAGCATGCGGCCGTAGAACATCCCGGCGTGCTTCGCGATTTCTTGCGTGCCGATTGCATCCCATGGGATGCGATCGAGCTCGACCAGGGTGCGGCCATCCCGCCGCTCGAAGGCTATGACGCCCTGATAGTCCTCGGAGGGCCGATGGATGTCTGGCAGGAGGATCGTCATCCTTGGCTCGCTCTCGAAAAAGTCGCCATTCGGCAGTGGGTGAACGAGAAAAGAGCCCCGTTTCTTGGCGTCTGTCTGGGACACCAGTTGCTCGCAGCCGCGCTCGGTGGAAAAGTAAGATTGATGTCCGAGCCGGAGATCGGTGTGCTTGAGGTCAAGCTCACCGATGCCGGCCGCTCGGCACCCTTGTTTGAAGGA
>DATBYX010000098.1:0-11906 GCA_036513475.1 Xanthobacteraceae bacterium
CATTCTGGTCGACGACCTGATCGCGACCGGTGGCACCGCCGAAGGTGCCGTCAAGCTGTTGCGCCAATTGGGTGCGCAGGTCCTTGCGGCTTGCTTCATAATCGACCTGCCTGATCTCGGCGGGGCCGAGAGACTGCGCAAGCTCGACGTGCCGGTGCGCACGCTGATCGGGTTCGAAGGCCACTGACGCTCAAAACCTGATACTTGGCAGCGAGGCGCGCAGCGTTTCGAAGCAGCTTCAACATGGGGGAAAGCGTAGAGAGCTGCAGGGGGACCTCAACCGCGCGCGAGAAGGGGAAATCCTCCCTCACTTTAGTTCCTTTCAAGATCCCAGATCGTCCGCTCTACCGGGGACGATGACGCCCCGAGAGCACAGACCGGCTTATGCAAGGCCAATGGCGACAAGCGCGGGCATGACGACGGACGAAGGTATTAGCTGCGGTGAGGTCCCCAGGGGCCAGGCTCTTCCGGCTCGGAGGGGCCGAGCTCAACCGGGGGGCGAGACGGCAGGAAAGGCTTGGGATTCTCCGCTGCTTCCTGCCTCGGCCCCCATGGGCTCGCTGGCGCAACTTCGCCGGACGTCTCGTCCTCGGGAGCCCTGAGCGAGGTATCGGGCTCGGGCAGCGCCAGGGGGCCCGGATCATGGCCCCCGGCAAACCGAACCAACGCCGCCACGCGATCACCGATCGGCGGATGGGTGTCGAAGATGTTCGAGAACCCCTCGCGCGGATTGTCGATGCACATTTCCATGACGGCGGAAGTGGCGCCGGCAAGCTCGCCACGGCCCTCGATCTTGCGCAGCGCAGAGATCATGGCGTCCGGGTTCTTCGTGAGCTCGACGGAGCCCGCATCGGCGAGATACTCGCGTCTGCGCGACAGGGCAAAGCGAATGACAATCGAGAGCAGCCACGCGACTGCGATCATCGCGAGCGCGATGAGCAGTGCGAGGCTGGAACCCCTGCGATCGCTGCTGCTGCGGCCGCCGCTCCAGCGCCATCCCCCCTGAAATAGAAGGCGATAGACAAGTTCCGCGAAGAAGGAGATCACGCCCGCGATGATGACCGCGATGACAAGCAGTCGAACATCGCCATTGCGAATATGCGTCAATTCGTGTCCGAGCACCGACTCGATCTCCGCATCATCGAGGCTCTCGACCAGACCGGATGTCACGGTGATGGAGTATTGCCTGTCATTCATTCCCGTGGCGAAGGCATTGAGGTTGGTGTCGTCGATCAGCTTGAGCTTGGGCATCGCAATCCCGCGGGAGATGCAGAGATTCTCCAGGAGATTGTAAAGTCTCGGAGCCTCCTGTCTGTTAACGATGCGTCCGCCGGTCACTGCATCGATCATGCCCTGGTGGAATTTGTAGGCGATCCATATCCACACTGCCGTTCCCAGCGTGGCGAACGGCGCCGCCCGAACCGCATCCAGGACTGCGCGCCGCAGGAGCAGGTCCGGCGGTGCATCCGAACTGAGCGCCTCCGCCGCGAGCGCGCCCGCGTAGACCATGAGATACACCAGAAAGAACAGGCCGATGAGAAGCACAATCGACCGGCGCTTGTTCGCCTGGATGTGCGTGTAGAGCCCGTAAGCAGCCATGAGAACGCGAGCCGCAAGTCAGAACTTCACCTGCGGTGCTTGATCGAGCTCCTTGCGCTGCTCCACCCCGACGTCGAAGAATTCCTTCTGGCTGAAGCCGAGGGACCCCGCAAGCAGGACGGCGGGGAATTGCTGAATCCCGGTATTGTATTCCTGGACCGCGTTGTTGAAGAACCGCCGGGCAGCGGCAATCTTGTTCTCGAGGTCCGAGAGTTCGCTCTGCAGCTGCTGAAAATTCTGATTGGCTTTGAGATCAGGATAGGACTCGCTCAGCGCGAAGAGCTGCCGGAGCGCCCCGGTCAGTGCATTCTCGGCAGCGGCCTGCGCGGCAACGTTTCCGGTCGGGGCGGCAATCGCCGAATTGCGCGTCCTCACCACGGCTTCGAGCGTACCCCGCTCGTGAGCGGCATAGCCCTTCACCGTCTCGACCAGGCTGGGAACGAGATCGTGGCGCTGCTTGGTTTGCACGTCGATGTCGGAGAAGGCCTGGTTGACTCGCTGGCGCAGTGCAACAAGCCCGTTGTAAACCATCATGATCCAGAGCGCGACCAACACGATCACGCCGAGGACGATCCAGGTGATTGCGGTAGAGGACATGGGCGGATCCTTGCAGGCGAGTTTGCTCGGCGATGGAGTCTAAGGTTAGTTGCGGCGAGGTTGAGACACACCGAGACGACCGTCTCGGCGTGATTCCACCTCACCCGAACATGTTCTAAGGTCGAGGCCTATCCTAGGACACGCTTGCCGACAACACCTTCGCACACGCTACCATCCGATCCCGTTGGGAAGGTTTTGAACCGGCTTCTAGATGCTTCCGGAATCACAGCGGCACATGCTCAAGGTCAATTCGCCTCCTCCCTTCACTATGTCGGCCCGCAAGCAGCAGATCCGCCGTCTGGCGGATGCGAGCGCGCCCCAGCGCCGCGACTGGCTTGCGCGCGCCTCTTTCTTTCATGCCGAAGACCTCCTCTATCTGAAATTCTTGATCGGGGAAGGAGCTCGTGTGCTGGAGCTTGGATGTGGTACCGGAGATCTTCTCGCCGCCCTAAAACCTTCTTACGGGGTAGGAGTTGATATCAGCGACGGCATGATCGCCGAGGCACGCAAGGCCCACCCGCTTCTTACGTTTCTAACAGGCGATATCGAGGACGAGACCTTCGTCCGGCAACTGCCCGGCCCATTCGATTTCATCGTCGTAGTCGATACGCTAGGTGAACTCGAAGACTGCCAGGCCATGTTCGAGCATCTGCACGGTTTGTGCACGCATTCAACCCGCCTCGTGATCGGTTATTTCTCCCATCTTTGGTACCCGGCCCTGAAGCTCGCGGAAGCGCTCGGTCTCAAGATGCCGCAGCCGCCACAAAACATCCTTTCTCCGAGTGACGTGTGCGCACTCGCCGAGCTCGCCGACTTCGAGGCAGTCAAGGGCGAAAGAAGGATGTTGGTTCCCGAACGCCTGTTTGGAGTGGGCCGCCTGATCAATCGTTTTTTTGCTCCCCTGCCGCTCATCAATACGCTGTGTCTGCGACATTACACGGTGTGCCGATCTTTGCGGCAAAGGCCGCCTGAGCCGACCTCGGCCAGCATTGTCATTCCGGCGCGCAACGAGCGCGGCAACATTGAGCCGGCGGTCAGGCGCATTCCGCGCTTCATCGAGGATCTCGAAATCATCTTCGTTGAGGGCCATTCCAACGACGGCACGTGGGAGGAGATCGAGCGCGTTGCTGCGGCTTATCCGGACCGCGATATCAAGGCGCGCCGGCAACCGAAGCAGGGCAAGGCGGATGCCGTATTCGCGGGGTTCGACACGGCGCGCGGGGATGTGCTCATCATCCTCGATGCAGATTTGACCGCGCCACCCGAGCAGCTCCCGAAGTTCTGGGACGCGATCGCTTCAGGTAAGGGTGAATTCGTCAACGGCACCCGGCTCGTCTACCCGATGGAACAGCAGGCCATGCGGTTTCTCAACTTGATAGCCAACTGGGTGTTCTCGTTGCTGTTCAGCTGGCTCCTCTCCCAGCGTTTTACTGATACGCTTTGCGGGACCAAGGCGCTGCGACGCAGCGATTATCTTCGCCTCAAGCGGGGCCGCGGCTATTTCGGTGATTTCGATCCCTTTGGTGATTTTGATCTCATTTTCGGTGCCTCGAAGCTTGGTTTGAAGGCAGTCGAAGTTCCCATCCGGTATGCAAGCCGCACCTACGGCGAAACCCAGATCTCCCGCTTCAGACATGGCGTGATGCTGCTGCGGATGGTGCTCTTCGCATTCATGCGCATCAAGGCGATGTGATGGATGCAATGGCGTCAGACCCGCTGGCCGGCTATCGCGAGATCTGGACCCGCAAGCCGACGCTGCGGACCGTGTATGATGATTTTTACGACCGCATCGCTGCTGCCTGCCGGCCCGGGCTGACCATCGAGATCGGAGGCGGCATCGGGAACTTGAAAGATCGGCTCCCGGATGTCTTTGCGACCGACATCCAGCCTGCGCCTTGGCTCGACTGTGCGGCCGATGGCCATCGCCTTCCATTCGCATCCGGCCGACTCGCAAACATCGTCATGGTCGATGTGCTCCATCACCTCCAGTCTCCGCTCAGGTTTTTCCGCGAAGCGGCGCGTGTGCTCGGGGAGGGTGGGCGCGTGCTGATGGTCGAGCCGGCGATCACCTGGGGCAGCACCCTGTTTTATCGTTTTTTGCATCACGAGCCGGTGCGAACCTCCATTGATCCGCTGGCCGACGAAATGCCGCTTTCCGGACGGGATCCGTACGATGCAAACCAGGCGATTCCCACGCTTCTCGCCACCCGCGAACACGCACGCTTCCATTTACTGCTTCCGGAGCTTCGTATCAGCCGGGTTGAATGGTTTGCGCTGGCGGCTTACCCGCTCAGCGGGGGCTTCAAGCCTTGGAGCCTCATTGGTCCAGCCGCAGCACGCCGGTTGCTCGATATCGAAAGGGCAGTTGAACCGGTGCTCGGCCGCTGGATCGCGTTTCGCATGATGCTGACCGTGGAGAAAGCGAGCAGCTGATGGCGGCCAAGCTGTTCGAGCTTGCGGGCAAGCGCGTCTACGTCGCCGGCCACAATGGCATGGTCGGCTCGGCGATCGTGCGCCGGCTCAAGGCTGTGCCCTGCGAGGTCATAACGGCAGCCCGCGACGAGGTCGATCTTGAACGGCAGGACCAGGCGGAGGCTTTCCTCGCCGCGCGCAGGCCGGAGGTAGTAATCGTTGCTGCCGCGAAAGTCGGCGGCATTCACGCCAACGACGCCTACCCGGCCGAGTTCATTTCCGAGAATATCGCGATTGCCCGCAACACCATTCACGCCAGCTATCTCGCCGAGGTGAGCAAGCTCCTCTTCCTCGGTTCCTCCTGCATCTATCCGAAACTTGCACCTCAGCCCATGCGCGAGGAGGAGCTCCTCACGGGACCGCTCGAGCCGAGCAATGAATGGTATGCGATCGCCAAGATCGCCGGCATCAAACTGTGCCAGGCGTATCGACGCCAATACGCCGCCGATTTCATCTCGGTGATGCCGACCAATCTGTACGGGCCGGGCGACAATTATCATCCTGAGAACAGCCATGTGGTGGCGGCGCTGATCCGGCGCTTTCAAGCGGCCAAGCACCATCGCGCCCCTTCCGTGACGGTGTGGGGAACGGGTACGCCGCTGCGTGAATTCCTGTTCGTGGATGATCTCGCGGACGCCTGCGTATTCGTGCTCGAGCATTATTCGGACGAGGCGCATATCAACGTCGGCAGTGGCGAAGAGGTCAGCATCGCTGAATTCGCCAGGTTGGTGGCGGAGATTGTCGATTATCGAGGCAAGCTCGTATTCGATTCGTCCCGGCCGGACGGAGTGCCGCGCAAGCTCCTCGACAGCGGCCGGCTCACCACGATGGGCTGGCGAGCGCGCACACCCTTGCGCTCGGGGCTCGAGCGCACCTATGCTGCGTTCCTTGCGGGCGAGCGGCGCACGCACTGAGGTTTCATGCGTGCAGGTCGCCGGAGGGCGGATACAAACCGCGGCATCAATCGGCGGCGATGATAATCTGCCGAGCGCTCACGAGTCCCTTCAGCAAGCGGGCGATATAGCCCTGCACTACGTGCGTGGGAGTGCCGTCTTTGCCCCACACCGTTACTTTCGCGCTAAGCCTTCCCGGACGTCCGGTCCAGCTGACGAGATAATCGGACAGGAGTCCAAACCGTTTGGTCGTCTCCAGGCGCTCGAAAATAGCATCCTGATTTGGATACATGCCCAGAACCTCCGATGTTCCGGACAGTAACGCACTCGCCACGATTTGGTTGCAGCGCGGAATCAAGAGAGCTGAAGGAGCTGAAGGTAGCTTGGTCCGGGAGAGCAGCCTATTTAGGCGCCCGCTTCGCAAGAATTCTCTGGAGGGTGCGGCGATGCATGTGAAGGCGCCGTGCCGTCTCGGAGACGTTGCGCCCGCACAGCTCGTAAATCCGCTGGATGTGCTCCCATCGCACCCGATCAGCCGACATCGGGTTCACTGGGGGTTCTGCTTTGCAGCCCTCGCCATTGAGCAACGCTGCCACGACATCGTCGGCATCCACGGGCTTGGAGAGATAGTCAACTGCGCCGAGCTTTACCGCCGTAACGGCGGTGGCAATATTGCCATAGCCCGTTAGAATGATCGCACGCGCGTCCGGCCGAAGCCGTTTCAGGGCCGAAATAACGTCGAGACCATTGCCGTCTTCGAGGCGCATATCGACCACGGCGAATGCAGGCGAATTGGTTTGGAGCTGGTTGAGCCCTTCGGCCACTGTCTCGGCCATGGTCACCGCAAAGCCGCGGCCTTCCATGGCTCGGGAAAGTCTATGGAGGAAGGACTTATCGTCCTCTACGATCAAAATTGATCGGTCGCTGGGCATTGCCGCCGAACCCAACTCGGCCATAGCCATTTACGCCTCCACTACGGCGACCTCGGCCCAAAACCCAATCGGAGCAACCACCGAGTGTGAGGACACCTAATCGCGCATAAATTCCTTGTAAATGTATCATAAGAAGAATATCGGATAACCGCAACTTAAAAAGTGTCCACATTTCCGACATTGATAAGCGAGCCTCGGCGAGATGACCTCTCATTTGGGGAACGCTGGCGTGCGCTCAAAGTCCCGGCGGGCCCATTGCACTCGGACGCTCGCGCCATGGCTCGGTAATGGGTGGTTCTCGAATTCCAGCGTGGCCCCGGACCGCTCAAGAAGGGTCTTGGCAATAAAACACCCCAGACCCAGCCCACCGGACACCCCGCTCTCCCCGGCATCCATATTGCGGCGCTTTTGCCTCTGGGTGGTGACATATGGCTCGCCTATCCGGTCCATGATCTCGGGGGCAAAGCCCGGGCCGTCGTCGGAGATCGTCACGGAAACGTTCTGCTCGCTCCAGGAGGCGGTCACATCCACCCGCTCGCGGGCGAAATCTACGGCATTCTCAATGAAATTACCGAGGCCGTAGAGAACGGCCGGATTCCGGCCTCCGACTGGTTCGGGCGCCTTCCCGGAGCCTACCGCAACTCTGATCGCGATGCCGAAGTCCCGGTGCGGCGCAACCACTTCCTCAATGAGAGTGGACAGGCTCATGCGGTCGAACGGATGCCCGCTGGAAAGCTCGGTGAGCTTGCCGAGAATCGCCCGGCAGCGCCTCGCCTGCTCGTTCAAGAGACGCACGTCGTCGGCGTGCTCGGAACCCGACTTGATCGCCAGCTGCAGCTCTTTGGCAATCAGGGTGATTGTTGCCAGCGGAGTTCCCAATTCGTGGGCGGCGGCCGCTGCAAGGCCGTCGAGCTGCGAAAGGTGCTGTTCGCGCGCAAGCACCAGCTCCGTGGCAGCGAGCGCATCCGCGAGCTGACGGGAGTCTTCGGTTACCTGCCAGGCATGCAATCCAATGAATGCAATGGCCAACAGAATTGAAAACCATATCCCGGTTACATACACGGGCGGCAATTCCAGCGGGGGTTCGCTGTCCCAAGGCAGGGAGTAATGCAGGAACATGAGGACGGTCGCGCAGGCAATCGCGAAAGCGCCCAACAGCAACGTGAGCCGTGGAGGCAATGCAGCTGCCGAAATCAGCACCGGTCCGAGAAACAGAAGCGCGAAGGGGTTTTGCAGTCCGCCGGTAAAGAAGAGCAGGACCGCCAGCTCGGTCGTGTCGAAAGCCAGCAGCCACCCCGCACGGTCAGGCTCGAGACGCTGCCGCAACGGAAACCGGGCACGCATGGCGATGTTGAGCCATGCCGCGAGCGCAATCATCGAGAGACAGGCCCACACCGGCAGCTCGAAGTCGAGCCCCCAATAGACCACCAGCACGGCCGTTGCCTGTCCGATCACGGCGAGCCAGCGCAGGCGAACAAGGGTATCAAGGCGCACGCTGCGCCCGGTCTGATGAGATGAGATTTCCCGGTTCGTCACCCCTCCCATTTACATCGCCACCTCTGCCGGCGGGAGTGGCGATGATGGCGCAGTTGTGCGGGCCGAGGCGTTATACCGCGTCCTGGACAGAGCGCTGCCAGCTACCCCTTGTCTCTGTGCGGGCGGCTTGCCAAATGTGAAATTTCGCAACCCCGGATCCGCATGCGTTCCGAGCCCGCCATCGCCGTTGATCAACTCGTGAAGATCTACAATGCGACACGTGCGGTCGACGGTATTTCGTTTGCGCTTGAACCAGGCTCGATCACCGGGCTTCTCGGCGGCAATGGTGCAGGTAAGACCACCACTCTCGCCATACTTCTTGGACTGGTGACGCCTACATCCGGTTCGATAAAAGTGCTTGGAGCCGCGATGCCGCGCGAACGCTATCGGGTGCTTCATAAAATGAATTTTGAGAGCCCGTATGTCGACTTGCCCCATCGTCTGAGCGTGCGGGAGAATCTGAAAGTGTTCGGACGGCTCTATGCCGTCGCGGACCTTGCGGACCGCATTGTCTCGCTCGCCGAGCAGCTGGACCTGACGGAGCTGCTGGACCGGCCGGTCGGAAAGCTTTCGGCTGGACAGAAGACCCGGGTTGCCCTCGCAAAGGCGCTGATAAACTCCCCGCAGGTGCTGCTGCTGGATGAGCCGACCGCCTCGCTTGACCCCGACACGGCCGATTGGGTGCGCGGCCGGCTTGAACAGTTTCGCAAGGAGCACGATGCAACGGTGCTGCTCGCCTCTCACAACATGGCCGAGGTCGAACGGCTCTGTGAGCGGGTCATCATCATGAAACGGGGCCAGATCGAGGACGACGACGCACCCGCACGGCTGCTGATCCGTTACGGCCGGGATACGCTCGAGCAAGTCTTTCTCGACGTTGCACGTGGGCGCGCTCCAGCGCGCGAGGCAGCACAATAGACCGTTACTGGAATGATCCTTCCTTCCGCAGACGCAATAGCACTGGCGCCGCATCGTGTCGCGGCGATGGTCCTGCGCTATCTCTATCTCCTGCGCTCGTCCTGGACGCGCCTCTTGGAATTGATCTACTGGCCGGCCGTTCAGCTGTTCGTGTGGGGATTCCTGCAGTTCTACCTTTCTCAGAATTCCGGATTCTTCGCGCGGGCGAGCGGAGTCTTCATCGCCGCCGTGCTCATGTGGGATATCCTGTTTCGCGGCCAGCTCGGCTTCTCCGTTTCTTTCCTGGAGGAAATGTGGTCGCGCAATCTGAGCAACGTGATGATCACTCCGTTGCGCCCCATGGAGTTCGTCGTCGCGCTGATGATCATGAGCCTCATTCGGCTCGCGATCGGGGTGATACCGGTCACCTTGCTCGCAATCGCCTTCTTTGGATTCAACCTTTACGCCCTTGGGCTCGCGCTCGTTGCATTCTTCATCAATCTCATCTTGACAAGCTGGGCGGTCGGGATCGTCGTCGCGGGTGTGCTGTTGCGTAACGGCATGGGCGCAGAAAGCCTGGCCTGGACGTTGATGTTTGTGCTGATGCCGCTTACCTGCGTGTACTACCCCGTCAGCGTGCTGCCGCATTGGCTGCAGCTCATCGCCTGGGCGCTGCCTCCCACTTATGTTTTTGAGGGGATGCGCGCGCTCATGATGGAACATGCCTTTCGAGCCGACCTGATGGCCGAGGCTTTCGCGCTCAATGCAGTTTATATCGGCGTCTCTGCGCTTGTGTTCCTTGCGCTCCTCAACAGCGCGCGGCGCGTCGGCTCACTCCTGCAAACCGGCGAATAGACCAAGCCCGGCTCCGGGCAGTTTGGAACCGCGTGGTGCGGCGCAAAAGCTACCATGCCGCGGAAAACACCTTATCTATGGGATGTAACGAATGACAAAGTGATGACAGCTATGTTGACTCAAGGTCGGGAAGCGGACACTGTGCTGCAGCGCAGCAAGGCTGGCGAGGCAGGGGGCTCAATGGCGATCGGCGAGTTTGGCGGCGTCCCTGCGGTGGCGGTCGCAACCGGCCCCATGTACGCGGCACCGGCGTATTGGCTCTACGAGATGAGCCAAGCAGCTCTAAATCCTGCGCGCGCCTGGGCCGATGCAGCGCGGCTCTTCTTCAAAAATCCTGCCAATCCGCTTTCCTACACCGTGTACGGCCGGACCCTCTCGGCGGGGATGGAGCTGTTCGAACGCTCCACGCGACGGTACGGCAAGCCGGACTGGAACATCAGCTCTACGGTAATCGGGGGCGAACATGTTCCAGTTCGCACCTCCGCGGTTTGGGCCCGGCCGTTTTGCCGAGTAGTGCATTTCGAGCGGATTTTCGAGCGCGCGCCGCGGCGGCCGCAACCGCGTCTGCTCATTGTCGCACCAATGTCGGGCCATTATCCCACGTTGTTGCGGGGCACGGTCGAGGGTTTTCTGCCGAATCACGACGTCTACATCACCGAATGGATCGACGCGCGCATGGTCCCGGTGACCGAGGGCCGGTTCGATCTCGACGATTACATCGACTACCTCATCTCCATACTGCATTTCCTCGGCGGCGACATCCACGTGCTTGCTGTCTGCCAACCTTCGGTGCCTGTGCTTGCGGCAGTGGCGCGCATGGAAGCGACGGACGATCCTTATGTGCCGCATTCCATGGTCCTCATGGGAGGTCCGATCGATACGCGCGTGAAACCCACCGCCGTGAATACGCTTGCAGAGAGGCGCGGCACCGATTGGTTTCGTCGTCATGTCATCACGAAGGTGCCATTTCCGAATCCCGGCTTCATGCGGGATGTTTATCCCGGATTCTTGCAGCTGCATGGATTCATGAGCATGAATCTGGAACGGCACATCGAGGCTCACCGCAAGCTGTTTCTCCACCTCGTTCGAGGCGATGGCGACTCCGCGCAGAAGCATCGCGAGTTCTATGACGAATATCTTGCGGTGATGGATCTCGCCGCCGAGTTCTACCTGCAAACCGTGGACACGGTATTCGTGCGTCACGCGCTGCCCGAGGGCGAGATGACCCATCGCGGTGCGCGAGTTGATCCCGGAGCAATACGTCGCGTGGCCATGCTCACAGTCGAGGGGGAGAACGACGACATCTCCGGCGTCGGCCAGACCGAGGCGGCACACCGCTTGTGCGTGAATATACCTGCGGACCGGAAGGCACATTGGCTGCAACCTGCCGTGGGCCACTATGGTGTGTTCAATGGGTCCCGGTTCCGGGCCGAGATCGTACCTCGCATCTCGGATTTCGTGCTCTCCAACAATACCAAAGGGCCGCGCAGCATCCGCAGGTCCCCGGCTGCCGCCGTCGCAGCGGAGCCGGGAATGACCAATGGCTCACAGCCACTCAGCCGGGCGAGCCCTGCATCGCACATGAGCAGCGAGCCCCCCGCTACCGTTACTCGATAGACCGCTCCAAGGGGCCCAAAGCTCAATTTCGGCGGGGTTTTGCTGATTCGTCAGATCAGCTCTGCTGCGCCTCCGGTCTAAGATCCTGAAACCATTGGAATATTCATGCTGCACGCCAGGGCGCTTTTGGATGGGCGAGCGCCTAGTCGGCGGGCCTTGCCGGATACCGACCAGTCCCAAGGGCGCGGCCGCTACATGTGGGGTGGTTTGAGGACGAGCTCTCCTGTATTTAGGGGCCAAACCTTTTTTCTTCGGGTGCTCCTTAAGGGGGCTGACAATGTGGCAGTATTTCCAGCCGCCCTCTCCGGCGATGAACTGGTGCCCTATGTCGCTGCGTGCATTGCTCTACCGACGACCGAGCGAGCCCTCGGTCCTCCAGGTGGTTTTTGACAAGGCCATCTATCTGGTGCGCCTGCGCCGGCACCGGCAGGCGCGACGGTACACCTTGCGTATCGATGCGGCTTCCCGGGAAGTTGTGCTCACGATGCCTCCCCGCGGCAGCCTCATG
>DATBYX010000099.1:0-10224 GCA_036513475.1 Xanthobacteraceae bacterium
GGCCTGCGAGCCGGCGGCAATGACGGCCCGGTCGAACTTCACCACCTTGCGGCCTGCGCCGTTCTTTCCAGCATTCATTTCGGCATCCTTGGGCGCCACCTCCAGGTGATGGGGATCGAGGAATTTGCCGATCCCTTGCACCACGGTGACCTTGCGGGCCTTGGCCATGCCGGCAAGCCCGCCGGTCAATTTGCCGACCACCTTCTCCTTGTGGCTCCGCAACCTCTCGAGATCGATCGCCGGGGCCGCATAGGTGATTCCATGCGCCGCCATCGCCTTCACTTCGTCCATCACCGCCGCGGTATGCAGCAACGCCTTGGAGGGGATGCAACCGACATTGAGGCAAACTCCGCCGAGGGTGGGATAGCGCTCCACCAACACCGTGCTCATGCCGAGATCGGCCGAGCGGAATGCGGCGGAATAGCCGCCGGGTCCCGCGCCCAGCACAAGCATGTCGCATTCCAGATCGGCTGCCCCGGCATGCCGCGCCGCCATCGGCGCGGACACCGGGGGCGCTGCCTGCGCTCCACGCGTAACAGCGGGTGCACCTGAGGCAACGCCCGCAACCCCGGTTGCAAGCGTGAGGATCAGGCTTCCTTCGCTGACCTTGTCGCCGATCTTGACATTCACGTCCTTCACCATTCCGGCAGACGGGGAAGGCACGTCCATCGATGCCTTGTCCGATTCCAGCGTGATCAGCGGATCTTCCGGCTTGACCTGATCGCCGCTTTTCACCGCCACCTCGATGACGGGCACATCCTTGAAGTCGCCGATGTCGGGCACGCGCACCTCGATCGCGGCGTAGACGCCGGAGGCCGCGCCGTAGTCGGCAACCGGCGCGCCCTCGCCGGTCGCATGTCCGCCGCCCCGCACCTTCTCTCTCGGCGCGACGCCCGCAGGTGCCGCCTCGGCTTCGGCAACGAGGATCAACGCGCCTTCGGAAACCTTGTCGCCGACCTTGACCTTGATCTCCTTCACCACGCCGTCGACGGGCGAGGGCACATCCATGGAGGCCTTGTCCGATTCCAAGGTGATCAGCGGGTCTTCAGCTTTCACCCGGTCGCCGGGGTGAACCAGAACGTCGATGATCGGCACGTCCTCGAAGTCGCCGATGTCCGGGACCTTCACTTCGATGAGGTCTGCCATTGTCTGCTGCCTCTAAACGATTGCGCGGCGCATGTCGGCCAGCAGGCTCGCGAAATAGACATTGAAGCGCGCGGCCGCCGCGCCATCGATCACGCGGTGGTCCCATGACAGCGAGAGCGGCTGAATGAGACGCGGGACCGCCTGCCCGCCGTCCCACACCATCTTATGAAACGACCTGCAGGCCCCCATGATAGCGACTTCCGGCGCGTTGATGATCGGCGTGAAATAGGTGCCGCCGATCCCGCCGAGGCTCGATATGGTGAAAGTCCCGCCTTGCATCTGATCGGGCTTGAGCTTGCCGTCGCGCGCAAGTCTGGCGAGATCGGCCATTTCCTTGGCGATATCGATCACGCCTTTCTTGTCGGCATCGCGAATGACCGGGACGACAAGGCCTTGCGGCGTATCGGCGGCAAACCCGATGTGGAAATATTTCTTCACGATGAGATTGTCGCCCTCGAGCGAGGAATTGAAGTCCGGGAATTTCTTCAGCGCCGCCACCGCTGCCTTGATCATGAAGGCGAGCATGCTCACCCGCACGCCGGATTTCTCGATCTCCTTGTTGAGCCGCGCGCGGAATTCCTCGAGCTCGGTGATGTCCGCATCGTCGTGACTGGTCACGTGCGGGATCATCACCCAGTTGCGATGCAGGTTGGCAGCCGAGATCTTCTTGATGCGCGAAAGCGGTTTGCTCTCGACCGGCCCGAATTTGGCGAAATCGACCTTGGGCCAGGGCAGCAGGTCGAGCCCGGCAGTACCCGCCGTCGCACTCGGCCGCGCGGCGGGTGTCGGAGCCCTGGCGAAGGCATCCACGTCGGCCGGCAGAATGCGGCCGCGTGGACCGCTGCCCCTGACCTGACGCAAATCGATGCCGCGCTCGCGCGCGCGCTTGCGCACCGACGGCCCGGCGTAGGGGATATCGAACGATGTGTCGGCGGTACTCGAGGCAGTCGGCGGAGCAACCGGTATGCTCGGCGGCGTCGGCATGGCAGGGGCAGCCGCCGCCGCAGTCGGCGCGCGACGGAGCGGGGCAGCGGCGGCGGCATCCGTCACGAGCGTAAGGATGGTACTCCCCTCGCTGACACGGTCGCTGACTTTGACCTTCAACTCGGCCACGACACCCGCGAGCGGGGAGGGCACATCCATGGAGGCTTTGTCGGACTCAAGCGTTACGAGCGGCTGCTCCGGCGCGATGCTGTCGCCCGGCTTGACCATGATCTCGATGATCGGCACGTCCTTGAAATCGCCGATGTCGGGAACGCGCACTTCTGCAACGCCTGCCGGCGCGCTCGTTGCCGCCGGCGGCGCCGATACGGCAGGCTTCACCGGCTCGCTTGCGACGCCCGCCCCAGCGACTTCAAGCATCAGGATGGGCGTACCTTCGCTGACCTTGTCGCCGATCTTGACCGCAAGCGACTTCACCACGCCCGCAGCCGGCGAAGGGACCTCCATGGAGGCCTTGTCCGATTCGAGCGTGATCAGCGGAGCCTCGGCGGCGATACGCTCGCCCGGCTTCACCTGTATCTCAATGATCGGGACATCCTTGAAGTCGCCGATGTCGGGTACACGGATCTGCGTCAGCTCACCCATTATATTTGCCTCCCCTGAGATCCCATGTGGTCGTCATCGTCCGCGCATGCGGACGATCCAGTAACCACCGCACGTCGGGCTTGGCACGGCCTGCATCATCCTGCGCCGCCGGGGATTACTGGATGCCCCGCCTGAAGCGGGGCATGACGACCGAGAAATTGAATAATGACGCCGAATTAGCTCGCATGGAGCAAGCCCGCGATTGCTCGCCCGAGACAGGAAACGCGTCCGCATTGTTGTTCTTTCTCGTCACATCTTCCAGGGTGGCGGTTTCTCCGCATCGATTCCGTATTTGACGATCGCAGCCTCAACCTTGCTCTTGGGCAGCGCGCCATCTTCAGCCAGTGCGTTGAGCGCAGCGATCGCAACATAGTGCCGGTCCACTTCGAAGAATTTGCGCAGCGCGACGCGATAGTCGCTGCGACCGAAGCCATCCGTGCCGAGGCAGACGTATCGCCGCGAGACATAGGGCCGGATCTGATCGGCAAAGCCGCGCATGTAGTCGGTAGCCGCGACGATCGGGCCCTGGCGCCCGCCGAGGCATTGCTCGACATAGCTCTTGCGCGGGGGCTGCGCGGGGTGGAGCAGATTCCAGCGTTCCGCTTCCAGGCCGTCGCGACGCAGCTCGTTGAAGCTCGGGCAGCTCCAGACATCCGCGCGCACGCCGAAGTCCTGCTCGAGCAGTTGCGCGGCGGCGATGACTTCACGCAGGATCGTGCCGGAACCCATGAGCTGCACGCGCGGCGCTGCGCCGCCTCCGCCGTCGTGGAACAGATACATGCCGCGGCGGATTCCTTCCTCTGCGCCCGCCGGCATCTGCGGATGCGCATAGTTCTCGTTCATCAGGGTGACGTAGTAATAGACATCCTCCTGATCCTTGAACATGCGCCTGAGCCCCTCCTGGATGATGACCGCCACCTCGTAGGCGAAAGTGGGATCATACGAGACGCAGTTGGGTATTGTCGCCGCGAGCACATGGCTGTGCCCGTCCTCGTGCTGCAATCCTTCGCCATTGAGCGTTGTTCTTCCTGCGGTGCCGCCCAGCAGGAAGCCGCGACAGCGCATGTCGCCCGCCGCCCAGGCGAGATCGCCCACGCGTTGGAGCCCGAACATCGAATAGAAGATGTAGAACGGGATCATCGGCACATTGCTCGTGCTGTAGGAAGTCGACGCAGCGATCCACGAGGACATGGCGCCGGCCTCGTTGATGCCCTCCTGCAGCATCTGCCCGGACTTGTCCTCGCGGTAGAACATCAGCTGATCGGCGTCCTGCGGCCGGTAGAGCTGGCCGAGCTGCGAGAAGATGCCGAGCTGGCGGAACATTCCCTCCATGCCGAAGGTGCGCGATTCATCGGGCACGATCGGCACGATGAACTTGCCGATGGCCTTGTCGCGCAACAGCGTGCTCAGGATGCGCACGAAGGCCATGGTGGTCGAGATCTCGCGCGTCTCGGTGCTGGCGAGCTGCGCGCTGAATGCCGACAAATCGGGCACCTCCATTGGTTTGGAGGTGCGACGGCGCTGGGGCAGGTAACCCCCGAGCTGTGCCCGCCGCTCGCGCAGATATTTCATCTCTGGGCTGTCGTCCGGGAGGCGCAGGAAGGGGATCCCCTCGATCTTCTCATCCGGGACCGGAATGGCGAAGCGATCGCGGAATTTGCGCAAGGCCTCAAGCCCCATCTTCTTCTGCTGATGGGTGATGTTCTGGCCCTCGCCCGCCTCGCCCATGCCGTAACCCTTCACCGTCTTGGCCAGAATGACGGTTGGTTGGCCGGCATGCTTCACGGCAGCGGCGTAGGCGGCAAAGACCTTGACCGGATCGGAGCCGCCGCGGCGCAGCGCCCAGATCTCATCGTCGCTCCAGTCCTTCACCAGCTCCGCGGTCTCGGGATATTTGCCGAAGAAATGCTGGCGCACATAGGCGCCGTTCTTCGACTTGAAATCCTGGTATTCGCCATCGACGCATTCGTCCATGCGCTTGCGCAGCATACCCGAGCTGTCCTTGGCGAGAAGCTTGTCCCAAGCCGAGCCCCACAGCACCTTGATCACATTCCATCCGGCGCCGCGGAAGATGCCCTCGAGCTCCTGCACGATCTTTCCATTACCGCGGACAGGCCCGTCCAGGCGCTGCAGATTGCAATTGATGACAAAGATGAGATTGTCGAGCCGCTCGCGCCCGGCGAGCGATACCGCACCGAGGGATTCCGGCTCGTCCATCTCGCCGTCACCCATGAAGGCCCACACCTTTCGCGCTGCGGTGTCGGCGATGCCACGCCCGTGCAAATATTTGAGAAAGCGCGCCTGATAGATCGCCATGAGCGGCCCAAGCCCCATCGATACCGTGGGGAACTGCCAGAATTCCGGCATGAGCCACGGGTGCGGATAGGATGAGAGCCCACGCCCGCCCGTCTCCTGGCGGAAGTTGAGAAGCTGCTGCTCGCTCAAGCGGCCCTCGAGAAATGCGCGGGCGTAGATGCCGGGCCCGGAATGTCCCTGGATGTACACGAGGTCGCCGCCGTGATTGTCCGACGGGGCTCGCCAGAAGTGGCCAAACCCGATGTCATAAAGCGTAGCGGCCGACTGGAAGCTGGCGATATGGCCGCCGAGCTCGGACGATTCCTTGTTGGCACGCAGAATGATCGCAACCGCGTTCCAGCGAATGATGGAGCGGATGCGGTGCTCGACGGCGCGATCCCAGCTCGCGCGCTCCTCCCGCTCGGGAGGGATCGTATTGACATAGGGCGTATTGGGCGAGAACGGCGCGGCGACGCCGGCGCGTTGCGCCTCGTCGGTCAATTTTTCGAGCAGAAATGCCGCCCGGTCGGGGCCTTGATGATGCAGGACGGCGCGCAGCGAATCGATCCATTCGCCGGTTTCCACCGTATCGGAATCCGTCATCGCCAACATGAGCTCCTCCCGTTCCTGTCCGATTAGATCTCGATCTCGATTCCGATTTCCACGACCTGTGCCGCGGGAATGCAAAAATAGGCAGCCGAGCGTTCCGCGTTGCGCTGCATGAAGGCATAGAGCGCCTCGCGCCACACCCACATGCCCGGGATGCGCTCTGTCGGTATGATCGTTTCACGCCCGATGTAGTACGAGACCTCGGCGAGCCTTCCGCAGCTCAGCTCCGCTTGGTCATGGGCGTAGCGCACGCCTTCCGGCACGGATGGGCTCTCGGTGAAGCCGTAATGCAGGATCACGCGGGTCAGACCCGCGGGAAGGTCGTGAATGTCCACGCGCGCCTCTTCCGGCACGCGCGGCTCTTCGGTCGTCAGCACGGTGACGAGCAACACGCGTTCCTGCAGCGCATACATGTGCTTGAGGTGGTGCGTCAGGGTGAGCGGAACGCCCCTGGTGGCCGCAGACAGGAACGCCGCGGTCCCGGGCAAACGAGCAGGCGGATGCTCAATCAGCTGGGCGATGAATTCGTCCTCGCTCTCGCGCATCTTCGAACGCGCTCTGGCAGAGATTCTTTGCCCTCGGCGCCAGGTCAGCATCAGGAAGGCAATGCAAGCAGCAATGAGCAGCGGAAACCATCCGCCTTCGAAAAGCTTCAGCGAGTTTGCTGCAAAGAACACGAGATCGATGAGCAGGAAGGCGCCATTGACGATGACGACCGCAAGCGGGTTGAATCCCCACTGGATGGCCACGAGCGCCGCCAGCAGGGTGGTGATCGCCATCAGAAGGGAAACGGCTACTCCGTAGGCCCCGGCAAGATTGTCGGAAGAGCCGAAGCCGACCACGGCGCCCAAGGTTGCGACTGCCAGGGTCCAATTCACGATCGGAACGTAGATTTGCCCCCGTTCGAGCGCCGCGGTGTGCAGCACATGCAGCCGCGGCAGGAAGTCGAGCTGGATGGACTGCTGGGTGAGCGAGAATGCTCCGGAAATGATCGCCTGCGAGGCAATGACCGTCGCAACCATGGCGAACACGACCAGGATATAGTGAAACCAGTTGGGGGCGAGCTGAAAAAACGGATTCTCCAGCGCCTGCGGCTCGACCAGCAGGAGCGCGCCCTGTCCGAAATAGTTGAGAAACAGTCCGGGCAGTACGATTGCGAACCATGCCAGCCGGATCGGGCCGCGCCCGAAATGCCCCATATCGGCGTAGAGCGCCTCCCCGCCGGTGACTGCAAGGAATGTGGCGCCGAGCACGGCAAAGGCGACCACGGGCGGCGCATGTAATAAGAAGTCAACGGCGTAAAAGGGACTGAAAGCAGCCAGGATCCCGGGCGAAAGCATGATCCCGCGCAGCCCGAGAATTCCGATGGCGATGAACCAGCAAAGCATGATCGGGCCGAAGATCCCGCCGATGAAGCCGGTTCCTCTGCGTTGGACGAGAAACAAGGCGATCAGGATGAGCAGCGTGACCGGAACCACGACTGGGGCCAATGCGGGGGCATCCACTTTGAGGCCTTCGACGGCGCTGAGCACTGAGATCGCGGGCGTGATTGCGCCATCGCCATAGAGCAATGCGGCGCCGACGAGTCCCACGACGAGTATCGCACCGCGCCAGGTCCGCGGGCGCGCGTGTCTCGCTTTGAGAATTGCGAGCAGCGCCACAATACCGCCTTCCCCGCGGTTGTCGGCGCGCAGGATCAGGATGGCGTATTTCAGCGAGATGATGAGAATCAGCGACCAGATGATGAGCGAAACGACGCCGAGAACAGAATCGGCGAGTGGCGCGCCATGCGCGCTCGCAGCCTTGACCGCCTCCCGCAACGCGTAGAGGGGGCTCGTCCCGATGTCCCCATAAACGACGCCGAGCGCACCGATGCTCCCGGCCGCGGGCAGCGGCCACGAACGAACGGGCACTGCCAGGGAAGCAGCTCGTGACATGCAAAATCCGTGTGTCAGCTCAGGACGGCTCGCAGTCTGGCAATTTCCTGCGCGTCACTCCATCCCTGCAACACTCTTTTCCGCCGTCCAGGGGCGCCACGCTGAAGGCACAGCTTGACCGACGCGGCGACAGAATAGCAAATTAAAATTCGTAGCCGTAGGGTGGGCAAAATCGCGAGTCACGAGCGCTGCAGCAGCCGCGGGTTTGATTGCGATTCCCGGTCGGAGCCGGGGACAGGTTTTCTCACGCGCGAACACACTGGAGGGGCGCGCCTTTGCCCACCCTACGCGACCGTGGGAAGTGTAGGGGCGGGTTTAAAACCCGCCCCTACGAGGTGGTCAACGGCATAGGTGCAAGGCAATGGCAACGACAAAGAAGTCGGCAGCAAAGAACGGCAAGGGCAACGCGCGCGCGAACGGGCGCAAGTACAGCGACATTTTCTATGCGGTCGAGGACGAGGTGGCGTGGGTCACCATCAACCGGCCGCGCGTGCTCAATGCCTTCCGCGAGCAGACGCTGGATGAGCTCACGCATGCGCTGCGCTCGACCCGCGAGGATCCGTCGATCGCCTGCGCGGTCATCACCGGCGCCGGAGAGAAGGCGTTCTCCGCGGGTGGCGACTTCCATGCCATGAAGCGTCTTACCTGGACCACCGCCGCCATGTGGAACGACCGCATGCTGGGGCTCGCCATGGCGATCCGCGGCGTGCCGATCCCGGTGATCGCCATGGTCAACGGCTGGTGCGTCGGTGGCGGGCACGAGCTCGCGTTATGGTGCGACCTCGTCATCGCCTCGGAGAATGCGGTGCTCGGGCAGACGGGCGCGCGCGTCGGTGCCTGCCCCACTGTGGGCGCGACGCAGTATCTGCCGCGCATCATCGGCGAGCGGCTGGCGCGCGAGATGATCTTCTGCGCGCGGCGCTTTGGCGCCAAGGAGGCGGTCGAGATCGGGCTCATCAACAAATGCGTGCCGGCATCCGAGCTGCGCAAGGAGACGCTCGCCTGGTGCGAGACCATCAAGGGCCACAGCCCGCAGACGCTGCGCATGACCAAGAAGAGTCTCAATTTCGAATCCGATCTCCTCTATGCGTCCTGGCAGCACGGTATGGAGCTCCTCGCGCATGTCTGGGGCTCGGAGGAGAGCCTCGAAGGCATGAACGCTTTTCTGGAGGGACGCAAACCCGACTTCCAGAAATTCCGCATGCGCAGCAAGCGCGAGCTGGAAGAGTATCTCGCCGGCTGCGTGGCTGACCTCAACGCGCCGCCCTCGATGCGCAGGAAAGCGCGATGAGCGAGGAGGCGCGCGGGCCGCTCGCGGGCATCCGTGTCATCGATCTCACCCGGATCCTGGCGGGCCCGCTCTGCACCATGATGTTGGGCGACATGGGCGCCGATGTGATCAAGGTCGAGCCGCCCGGAGCAGGCGATGATACGCGCCGCTGGGGGCCGCCATTCTTGGGCGAGGAAGCCGCGTATTTTCTCGGCGTCAACCGCAATAAGCGCTCGCTCACGCTCAACATGGCGGCCCCCGCCGGACAGAAGATCCTTGCAGGCCTTATCGCCAAGGCGGATGTGCTGATCGACAATTTCCGGCTGGGCACCCTGGAAAAATGGGGCTTTGCCGACGCGTGGTTCGAAGCGGCCGCGCCGCGGCTCATCCGCTGCTCCATCACCGGCTACGGATCGAGTGGCCCGAAGGCGGCACTCCCCGGCTACGATTTCGTGCTGCAGGCGGAATCGGGGCTGATGAGCATCTGCGGCGAGCCCGACGGCGGGCCGACCAAATACGGCGTCGCGATCGTAGATGTCTGCACCGGCATGCTCGCCGGCAATGCGATCCTGGCGGCGCTCAATGCGCGGCATCACACCGGGAAGGGACAGAAGGTCGAACTCTCGCTGTACGAGAGCTCGCTGTTCATGCTGGTCAATGTCGCCTCGAACTACCTGATGGCGGGACGCGAAGGCGGCCGCTTCGGTAACGGCCATCCCAGCATCGTGCCGTACACGACCTATCAGGCGGCTGACGCCATGATGGCGATCGCGGTGGGCAACGAGCGGCAGTTCGCGAACTGCGCCGAGGTTCTCGGCCATCCCGAATGGGCGACGGATGCGCGCTTTGCCAGCAACCGTGCGCGGGTGGAGAACCGGGCGACCATCGACGGGCTGATCAATGCGGCGCTCTCGCGCGAGAAGGCCGAGCATTGGCTGGCTCGGCTCAAGGCGGTGGGCGTGCCCTGCGGGAGGATCAACTCGGTGGCCGAGGCGCTCGACGACCCGCACACCGCCGCGCGCGCAATGATCGAGACGGTGGAGCATCCTGCCATTGGCGCGCTGAAGATGCTCGGCATCCCGTTCAAGTTTTCCGATACTGAGTGCTCGGTGCGGCGGGCGCCGCCGAAGCTGGGGGAGCACAGCGAGGAGATCCTCGCGGGCGAGCTTGGCTACGGGAACGAGGCGATTGCGCAGCTGCGGCAAGAGGGGGTGGTTTAATTGGATGCCAATCACATCGACCGGATACTTTGTGCCGTTAGGTCCTCTATCCGTCCCGTTTCCAGGCCTCCCACAGTAACAAACAGAGAAGGGCGTTAGAGGCTACGAAGCAAACTTTGAAGATCCACCACTCGGCATTGCCGGGGAGTTCGCTAAACAC
>DATBYX010000100.1:0-3515 GCA_036513475.1 Xanthobacteraceae bacterium
GCACATCCGGATCGGCGTTCTCCTGGATGACGAGCGAGGCCGATGTATGCCGCATGAACAGCAACAGGCTGCCGTCGTGCGCTCCGGCTTTCGCCAGAAAGCGCGCCGCCTCATCAGTGATCTCGGTGAAGCCCTTGCCCCGCGTCTCCACCGCGAGCGTCGCCGACAAAACGACCTCCAGCGCCGCGCTGCTGATGCCGGAGAGCTCAGCGCTCATCGCTCACGACTTGTGCAGGATGTCCTTTTGCAAAGCCGCGATCATGTCGACAAAGCGCCGCCACACCTTCTCGAGAAAGCCCATCATCTTGTTGAGCTCGGCATCGTTCGGCAATTGCAGGCGCGGCTCCTCGGAGTTGGCCGCCGGGGCATCCGGCTTCACCATTCCGGGAAGCGGAAGGTTGCGGGCGAGCAGATCCTTCTTGAGCGCAGCGTTCTCGGCGCCGAGCCGCGCGATCTCGGCCTCCAATGCCGTGCGCTCGTCCGGCACCGCCTGACACGCCCACCCGACCGTCCGCCGCACGCACAAGGAAACCTGCCCGGTGCGGCCATCGAGGCGCAGGTACCCGTCATCGACACGGTTGAAGATGTAGCGTGTATCCTCGCTCTCCGGAGCCGGCGCTTGCGCCAGTGCCGGCGCGGTGGACAGGGCGACGATGACGAGCGAGAGAGCGGTGCGGATCATGACGGGCCTCTCTTTCCCGCACAGTCCATAGATGATGCCGGGCCGCCGGTGCAATGGCGCTGCACGCATGTAGCACAACGTAGGGCGGGCAAAGGAACGCGGCAACCACCGAGCGGCGCAGTCAAGCTTGCGCAGACTGCATAAACTTGTCTGCGCACGCGTCTTTGCCCACCCACGGGGGAAGTATCTCATCGCGTTTGCAATGAGTTACCGCAGCTGCACCGATGTTGACACCCCGGAACCCGGTCAGTATGACTCGCCGGCCTCACGGGGCGGCGGGAACGTCGCGATCGCATCCCAGATGTCGCGAGTGTCGAAGGAATGGCCGACCACGCATGGCCGACCACGCATGGGCAATGACGCGCGCGGAACGGGTGATCGTGAACAACTGCCGGCTGAGCAGGCGGCGCTCACCGCGCGATTGCATCGTCTCGGTGAACGGCTCGACCGCATCCGTCCCGAGGCTCCCGCAGAGCAAGCTCAGGCTGCGCGTCCCGGCGCCGATTCCTCGGCCATGGCCCGTGGATTTCGGCTCTCGAGCGAGCTCGTGGCTGGCGTTCTCGTCGGGGCTGCGATCGGCTGGCTCATTGACCGGTGGCTGGGAATCTCGCCGTGGGGGATGATCGTTTTTCTGCTGCTCGGATTCGCCGCGGGGGTGCTCAACGTGATGCGGGCAGCGGGCGTGGTTCCGCCCAACCGGATGGACCCGCCTTCCTCGAAGGAATGATGCCCTAGATGGATCCGATCCATCAGTTCCAGATCAAAAACCTGTTTCCGATCGCCCGCGTCGGCGGCGTGGAAATCGCATTCACCAATTCCACGGTGTTCATGCTGCTCTCGCTCGCCATCATTTTTCTGTTCATGGTCGGGGGCACCAGCCGGCGTGCTTTGGTGCCAGGCCGGCTGCAGTCCATGGCGGAGGTGTCCTACGAGTTCGTGTCCGACACCCTGCGCAGCACCGCCGGCCCGGAGGGGATGAAATTCTTCCCCCTCGTGTTCTCGATCTTCATGTTCATTCTGGTGCTCAACGTCATCGGGATCATTCCCTACACCTTCAGCGTGACCAGTCACATCATCATTACCGTGGCGTTCGCGCTGCTCGTGTTCTTCACCGTGATCGTCTACGGCTTCTGGAAGAACGGCCTGCGCTTCCTGAAGCTGTTCGTGCCGAGCGGCATTCCGATCTACATCCTGCCGCTGGTGAGCTTCATCGAGGTGATGTCGTTCCTGTCACGGCCGGTCTCCCACAGCGTGCGGCTGTTCGCGAACATGCTCGCGGGCCACATCACCCTCAAGGTGTTCGGTGGCTTCGTGACCATGCTGGGGGCGCTCGGTTTCCTCGGCTGGCTCGGAGCTCTCGTGCCACTCGGCTTTACCGTCGCTCTCACCGCGCTCGAATTGCTGGTTGCGTTCCTGCAAGCCTATGTCTTCGCCATTCTCACCTGCATCTATCTCAACGATGCCATCCACCCCGGTCATTAAACCTCACACCAGAGAAGGAGCTCTGTCATGGATCCCCAGGCTGCAAAGATGATCGGTGCCGGCATCGCCTGTATCGGGATGGGAGGCGCGGGCGTCGGCGTCGGCACCATCTTCGGCCACTATCTTGCCGCCGCGGTCCGCAACCCCTCGGCTGCGCAAGGTCAGTTCGCCAATCTCATCTTCGGCTTTGCCGTGACCGAGGCGCTAGGGATCTTCTCCCTCCTGATCGCGCTGCTGCTGCTCTTCGCGCTCTAGCTCGACGATGGCTCAGGCAGCGGCGCAAACCATCAGCTCGCAGGAGCATATTCCAGCCGGCGAGCATGGGCGCGGGTTTCCGCCGTTCGACCCGCACAACTTCGCTTCGCAGATTCTCTGGCTCGCGCTGACCTTCATCGCGCTCTATGTCGTGATGTCGCGGGTAGCGCTGCCGCGCATCGGCTCCATCCTGGAAGACCGCCGCCGCCACATCGACAACGATCTGCAGGAGGCGCAACGGCTCAAGGGGGAGTCCGATGCGGCGATTGCCGCGCATGAGAGGGCGCTGAGCGAGGCGCGCGCTCGGGCGCAGACGCTTGCGAGCGAGACGCGCACCAAAGCGTCGGCTGCCGCCGAGGCCAAGCGCAAGGAGGTGGACGCGAAGCTTGCCGTGCGCATTGCGGAGGCGGAGAAGGGCATCGCCGCGACGCGCACCGAGGCCATGGGCAGCGTGCGCGGGATTGCAGCCGAGGCCGCAGGCGCGATCATCGAGCGGCTCATCGGCAGCGCGCCGGCGAGCCGGGAGCTCGCCGCCGCGGTGGATCACGTGCTCAAACGCTGAGGCAAGCGATGCTCGAAGCTGAAGCCTGGGTGGCGATTGCCTTTTTCATCTTTCTCGGCGTGCTCGGCTATTTCGGCGTACACAACAGGCTGATCCAGGGCATCGATACACGCCGCGACCGCATCAAGGCAGAGCTCGATGAGGCCCGCCGCCTCAAGCAAGAGGCGACCGCCCTCCTTGCCGGATACCGGCGCAAGCAGCATGAGGTGGAGCAAGAGGCGCAGGCGATCATCGCCAGCGCCAAGGCGGAAGCCGAGCGCCTTGCGGCGGAGGCGGAGGCCAAGCTCGAAGAGCTGATCGCCCGCCACGCCCGCCTCGCGGAGGAGAAGATCAAGCAAGCAGAGGTGCAGGCCGTCGCCGACGTGCGCTCCGCAGCGGCCGATGCCGCGGTAGCGGCCGCGGAGTCCATTCTTGCACGCACCGTCAAGGACACTGTCGCGGACAACCTCATCACCCAGGGCATCGCCGACGCGAAGGCCAAGCTGAACTGAGGGTCAGCGAGGCGTTCGCGATGGTGTAGGGGCGGGTTTGAAA
>DATBYX010000101.1:0-7063 GCA_036513475.1 Xanthobacteraceae bacterium
TCATCGACCGGAATCGGGATCAATCGCGGAATCCAGCTGGCGGTGCAGGAGATCAACGCGGCCGGCGGTATCGACGGCCGGCAGATTGAGTTGGTCGTCCGCGACACCCAAAGCGATCCGACGAAGGCCGTGAACGGAGCGGCGGAGCTCACACACTCAGAGAAGGTGAGCGTCGTCTTTGGCCCGGTCAATTCCGGCGAGTCGCTTGCGGTCGTGCCGTTGCTCGCACGCACCAACACGCCGCAGCTCCATCCGTGCTGGGTCGATAGCCTGACCGATCCGAAGAAATATCCGATGTGCTTCCGCAACGCACCCACCAACCAGCAGATTGGCGCCGCCGCGAACCGCTATGTGGTGGACGTGCTCAAGCGCACGAAGGTGGCGGTGATCAGCGATACCACCGGCTATGGCACCGCATCGGTCAACGCCTATGTGCCGATGCTCAAGGCCAAAGGCGCGGAAGTGGTCTATCAAGGCAACGTCGACGCCGCCAATCCGGACCTCAAGGCCGAGCTTTTGCGCATGCAATCCGCAGGAGCGGAAGCGATCATGCCCTGGAGCGTCAATGCCGGCTTCCTGTCACGCATCATCAACACGCGCGGACAGATGGAATGGGACGTGCCGATCGTGGGTCAGACCACGCTCGGCTCCGGTCAGACCAAGGCCTTGCTGGAAAAGCCAGAATACTGGGCGAAGGTCTATCCAAACAATTTCCGCACGGTTTGCTACGCCCCGGGCGGCAAGCTTCCGGATCGCACCATCGCCTTCCTCGACCGTTTGAAGAGCGCGAAGATCGACATGGGCGACACGCTTCTGTGGTGGATCGCGCTCGGCTACGACAGTCCACGGATGATCGCCGAGGCGATGAGGAACGTGGGCACCGAGCCGGAGCAAGTCGTTAGCTATCTCAACAAGCTCAAGGAATTCCCGGGCGTCTACGGCGACATCTCCTTTACTCCCGATCAGCACAATGGCTACCCGGACGACGAAGTAGTGATGGTCGAGGCCAATTCGCTCAAGGACGGCGCGTTCAACCTGGCTCCCGGTTACAGCGCTTGAGCCGATGGTCGAATCGATCGTCTTGTCTGGGGTGGCGATCGGCTGCATCTACGGACTGATCGGCGTCACCTATAACGTGATGTTCACCGCCTCGCGCGTGTTCAGCTTCACCGCGGGCACGCTCGGGATGCTGGGCGGCGTGCTGGGCTCGCTGTTCATCGTCCGCATGGGCATGCCGGTGGTGGTCGGCTTTCTCCTCGTGCTTGCCGTTGGCGCGCTCTTCGGCATCGTCACCGAGATCGTCGCCGTTCGGCCGGTGCTTAAAAGCCTGGACCAGCATCTCTACGTGCTCTCCACGCTCGCGCTGGCGTTGATGGTCCAACAGTTCACCGCGATCGAGTGGGGCACGGAGTCGCGCCCGTTTCCGCGGCTATTTGACATCGCCCGCGGCAGATTCGATCAGCAGTTCTGGCTGCCAATGCTCGCCTGCGCAGCCGTGATCGTCAGCCTGGAACTGCTCTATCGTCATACCCTCATCGGCCGAGCCTTTCTGGCGATCGCCGAGGACACCTATGCCGCGCGCGCGCTCGGCCTGCCCGAGCGCAGCCTGCGCATGGCGAGCTATGCGCTCGCCGGCGTGATCGGCGCGCTCGCGGGCTTTGCGGGCGGCGAGATGCTGCTTGCCTTCTTTGGCAATGCGCCACTGCTGACCTTCTATGGCTTCGTTCCGGTCGCGTTGGGCGGGATGGGCAACAACCGCGGCTCTGTGGTCGGCGGCCTCCTGCTCGGGCTGTTTCAACAAACCGCAAACTTCCTGGTGGGCGGTATCTTCGCCTCGGTGGCGGTATTCACGGTGTTCATTATCGTCCTGTTGGCGCGCCCCGAAGGCCTCGCCGGCGCGGCCCTCCAGCGCCGCGTATGATGGAAATGCCGGCGGCACAATTACGCCCGAGCCGCGCGAACGTGCTCGGCTCCGCGAGCACGATCGGCGCGCTGCCTTTCCTTCTGCTGCTGCTTGTCGGCGTTTTGTTCCCACTATTCGGCGGCGGCTATTGGGGCGTGATCGCGACCCGCGCCTGCGTCTATTGGGTGCTGGTGTCCGGCCTCAACCTGGTTGTCGGGTTCGCCGGACAGATTGCGATCGGCTGGGTGGCGCTGCTCACGCTCGGAGCCTACACCACGAGCATACTCACGGCCGGCAACGTCATGCCGGCGTTCCCGCCCTATCTGGCGCTGGCGATTGCGGCCGTGGTCGGCGCCGTCTTCGGGTTGATCATCGGCCTGCCGGCGCTGCGGCTCCGCACCTTCTATTTCGCCATCACGACGCTTGGCTTCGCCACCATCGTCACCCAGGTGGCGTTGGCTTGGCAGAGCGTTACCGGCGGCGGAGTAGGCGTTCCCGGACCGATCTTCCCGGAACCCTTCTCCTCGCAGTGGGGCTTCTATTATTTCTGCTTCGGCCTGGCAGCGATCTGCACCTGGATGACGGCGAATGTGGCGGCAAGCCGCTTCGGCCGCGCGCTCACCGCGATCCGCGATGCGGAGGTCGCGGCAGAAGCAAGCGGCATCTCGAAACCCGCCCTGTTGAGGACGGTGTTCTTGTTCAGCGGCACCGTCGCTGCGGTTGCCGGCGGGCTATTCGCCGCATTGCAATCCTACATCACGCCTGACGCGTTCACGCTCGACCTGTCGATCTTGTTCTTCATCGCGATCCTGATTGGCGGACGTGGCTCTATTCTCGGGCCGCTGCTCGGCACGATTCTTTTGACGGTGCTACCGGAATTCGCCGCACCATTGGTCGCGTGGTCCACGTTTCTGTATGCGGTTCTGCTGCTCGTCATCGTGCTTGCGATCCCAGGTGGAATTGCCGAGATTTTGGATTTCAAGAATCGCCGCCCTCTCGAGAGCGACCGGGCGATCATCCCGCGGCCCGATCTGCTCGCACGCCTGCTCGGCGCGCCGGCCAATGCTGGCGCCTTGACGCTGGAACAGGTGGCGCTGAGCTTCGGCGGCGTGCATGCGATTGAGGATCTCGATCTCGAGATCCGGCCGGGTCAAGTGCACGGACTGATCGGTCCCAACGGCAGCGGCAAGACCACGACGCTGAACGTCATCTCCGGCTACTACGTGCAGCAGCGCGGTGCGGTCAGGCTGAACGGCGCCGCGCTGCCGGTCTTCGATCGCCACCAACGCGCGCAGATGCGGATTGCGCGAACGTTCCAGACCCCCCGCATTGTCGGTTCCGCGTCGGTGCTGCAGAACGTCATGATCGGCGGCACTATCGACGGCGAGGGCACGTTCGTCGAATCATTGCTGTCGCTGTCGCGCCATCGGCGCGACGAAGTTATGCTGCGCGACACCGCCGCGCTGGCGTTGGCGGCAGTCGGGCTGGAGCGGCTCGCCCCTGTGCGAGCCGATCGGTTGCAACACAGCGAGTTGCGCTTTACGGAGATCGCTCGCGCGTTGATGCTGCGACCGGCTTTCCTGCTACTCGACGAGCCGGCGGCTGGATTATCAGCCGAGGAGATCAGGCGACTCGGCGCGCTGCTCCTGGCGATCGCTCAGGCCGGCACCGGCGTGCTGTTGGTGGAGCATCATGCCGATCTGATCTTCGACATCTGCCACCACGTCACCGTGCTCAATCTCGGCAAGATGCTGGCGGCCGGAACCCCAGCCGAAATCCGCTCGCATCGGGAGGTGGTCAATGCCTATCTCGGCGGCTGAACCGCTGCTGGATGTTGCTGGCCTCTCCACCGGCTACGGCAAGATCAGCGTGCTGCGCGGCATCGATTTGACGGTGGGCGCGAACGAGGTGGTGGCCCTGCTTGGTCCAAACGGCGCCGGCAAAACCACGCTGTTGCGCGCGGTGTCAGGACTGCTGCCCTGGTCGGGAAGCGTGCGTTTCGCCGGTCGCGATCTCGCCGGCGCCAGTCCGCGTGATACCGTGAAAGCAGGGCTCACACACGTCATCGAGGGACACCGCGTGTTCACGCAGCTTGCAGTGCTCGACAACCTGCTGCTGGCGGTGTACGACCTGCCACGCGGCGAGCGTGGCGCGCGCGTCGAAGAGGCGCTTGGGCTCTTCCCCGAAATCGCCGCCAAGCGCCACGAACGTGCGGCTGCGCTCTCCGGAGGCCAGCAGCAGATCCTGGCGGTGGCGCAGGGTTTGGTCCGACGGCCACGACTTTTGATGCTGGACGAGCCTTCCGCCGGCCTGTCACCGGCATTGGTGAATCGCGTGCTCGTGGTGGTGCGGCGTCTGCGCGAGGCCGGGACCGCGGTGCTGCTGGTCGAGCAGTTGATCGAGAAAGCGCTGGCGCTCGCCGATCGCGTCTATGCGCTCGCGCGCGGATCGATCGTGCTGGAAGCCAGAACCGGTGAGGCCGATCTGCCGCACCGGCTGGAGCATGCCTATTTGGCAACTGCCGGTCGCCACGCGTGACACGGCCCGCAGGCGAGTGCGGGGAAAGTGGTCGAATTGAAAAAGCCCGACGAGCGGTAAGCGATCTTGGGTCGGGGCAGGTTTGACGGCGGCACCCTCAACGCGCTCCGCCGGTTCAAGCTCCATGTGCTTCTGCAGCAACGATGGCCGGGATCGGTTTCTCCTCCGCGATCGCCGAACTGATTATCGCCCATATCCACACGGCCATGCTGAGGATCCCCGTGACGATTTCGAAGAATTCGATGGCCAGTAGAAAGCCAGCGAGCGCCCGAAGCACAAGTTGCAAAACGCCTAACGGCAAGGAATCATTGGAGAGCGGAATCACGATACCAATCCGGGCTTGCGGCAAAGCGTTAATTTTCGCCGCAGCATATCGCAGGATTGGACTTCCGCTGCTGACAGAGCGTAGGCGGCAGGGTCGACGTCCGCGCCACGCCGTTCATTACTGGTCTTACCGATTACCTCTCCAGGAGGCTATGCGTCACAATCGAAATAACCGCTCTGCGTTACCGTGTGCGATGCGCGCTTTGTCGGTGGCGCTGACGGGAATCTGCTCCAGGAAGGCGCGGGCCTGCGACATGGATTGATAGGGATAGTCGGCCGAAAACATGACACGGTCGACCCCGCCCAGTTCGAGCAGCAGATCGAGAAATGTCGGCGGAAAGTTCATGCCTGAGAAGGTGTAATGAACATTCTCCTTTAGGTAGGAGATGATGGGACGCTTCAACTTCGTCGTCGCCATGGGAATGATGTCAAGGCGCTGAAAAAAGAAAGGCAGTCCTTCGCCCATATGACCGATTACAAATTGCAGGTTCGGAAAACGATCGAACACGCCGCCGCAGACAACTCGGATCATATGCACGGCGGTTTCGATGTGCCAACCCCAGGCGCCGCCAGCCAGCATGTCGGTGACCATGGGTGCAAAGCCGCCGTATGAAACATCGATCACCGCCTGCGGCGGCGGCGTCGGATGAAGATAGATCGGCACATTGAGCGCCTCAGCACACTCCAGGATCGGCCAGTAGAATTGATCGTCGAGATAGCGTCCTCGATTGTGGCCGTTAATGACCGCACCCTTGAAGCCCTGCTGGCGGACACGGCGCTCCAGCTCTTCAATGGCTTGCTTCGGCGCTCCTGTCGGAACGGCGGCAAAGCCAGCAAAACGTGTCGGATGCTTCTTCACTGCGTCGGCGAGGTAATCGTTGGTCTCGCGCGCCATTGCGATGGCGTCGGCCGTCTCCATCTGTTCGACGCCGGGCGCCGACAGCGACAGGACCTGCATGTCGATGCCGGCGGCATCCATTTCCCCCAACCGCTTGGCGTCGACGTCGCAAAGCCGATCGATCACTTGGGCGTAGCGGCCGCCTATCTTCTGAGCGCGCTCTTTGACGAACCGCGCAGGACCATCAAAAAATTCCGGGGTCGCAAAATGCTCTTCCAACGTAATTGTGTGCATGCTCGGACCTTCCACTTTGATCGTTTGGAATGCTTCAACGTAACTGGCACGGGTTGTGGACCGGTCACGCATGACAGGACGCGCCTACCGCATCAATTCTTCGGTTTGAAGCCGATTGCCTTGACCACCGCCGCGACATTGGCGCTCTGCTCGGCGATCGAGCTTGCAAATTCCTTTGGCCCGCCGAGGTTGAGGATCTGGCCGGTCGCTTCGAGCCGGTCGCCGATGCTGCCGTCCGCGGTGACCTCACGCACGTCGGCGGCGATTTTTTCCTTGAGTTGCTCCGACATCGACTTGATGCCGAACAGCCCCGCCATGCCCTCAATTTCGAGGGTAGGGTAGCCTTGCTCACGAGCGGTCGGGACCTCGGGGGCCGCCTTCACGCGATTCTTGTTGGTCACGGCGATCAGCTTTATGCGGCCGGCCCGCCACTGCGGTTGCACAATGGCAAGCGCCGACATCACGACCTGGATGCGGCCTTCGCCAAGGTCGACCGGGGCCAGATTGACGTCGCGGTACGGCACCTGGGCGATCTGCAGCTTTTCGTCGTGCTGATAGCCCCAGAACGTGAGCTCGGTGATGCCCTGTACCAGACCGGAGTTGAACGTGCCCAGAGCCGCGCGCGCTGCCTCCGTGAACTCCTTGAGGTTGTTGTATGGCGCGTCCTTCTTGACCGCCACGGCGAGGATGGTGTTGGACACGCGCGCGATCGGGATCAGGTCGGCCTGGTTGTAGGACATGTTGCTGTACATGAACGGATGCACGACGAAGCCCCCCGATGGCCCGAACATCAGCACATGATCGTCGTTGGCGCCGAGGTAGGCCTGGATGGCGACGATGCCGTCGCCGCCCGGCTTGTTTTCGATGACGACCGGCTGCCCCCATTTGGTCTGCAACTTTTCGGCGAACAGCCGTGCGCCGATATCGGCGCCAGCGCCGGGGCCGAACGGCACCATGAACCTCACGGCTCGCGTTGGCCAGTTCTGGGCCTGGGCAGGAGGCGGCAGCACCACAACGAGCAGAGCCAGAACGGCGCCAACTCGCCAGAAATTCCAATTCATGATGTGTCTCCGGTCGTGAGGTTGCTTCCGAACTCTAACACTTACACTTCGGGACCGCATGACGGAGCACGTTTTGGGATGTCAGCAGCACCCAACTTGCCCAAT
>DATBYX010000102.1:0-2333 GCA_036513475.1 Xanthobacteraceae bacterium
TCGTCTGCATCCTCCAGGCTGCTGCCAGGAACAGGCGCGCCCCCGCTTTCTTGCACGGGCTGTAAAGGCTTTCGAGACCTACCGACAAAGCGGCTGAAGAAATGCCGGCAGAGCATCCCAAGATCATCCATCATGGTGAACACGGCCGGTACGAAGAGCAGCGACAGCAGGGTCGCGAGAAGGAGACCGCCAACGGCGGCGATGGCCATGGGCGAGCGGAACTCCCCGCCGGCGCCGATGGCGAGCGCGCTTGGGGCCATTCCCGCCACCATCGCGATCGTGGTCATGATGATGGGCCGAGCCCGTTTTTGCGCGGCGTCGAGGATCGCGGCGTCGCGCTCGATGCCGTGATGGACTGCTTCCACGGCGAAATCGACCAGCATGATTGCATTCTTCGCCACTATTCCCATCAGCATCAGCATTCCGATGAGCACCGGCGTAGTGATATCAAGCCCGGTAGCAAGAAGCGCGATGATAGCCCCTGCAATCGAGAGCGGAAGCGAGAGCAGAACTGTCAGAGGCTGCAGCACACTGCCAAAGAGCACGACAAGCAAGGCGTACACCAAGGCCAGGCCAGTGCGCATGGCCTCGCCGAATTCCTCGAACAGCTCTGCCTGGTGCTCAGCCGTGGCTCCCTCTTGGACGGTGATTCCCGGCGGGATCTGTTGCATCAACGGAAGCTTCCAGATGAGCGCCGATGCTTCGCTCAGCGGTGCTCTGCCGACCAGATCGGCCGCGACCTGCGCCTGGCGCTGCCGGTCGTAACGATTGATGCTGACCTGACTTTCGCCGAAGCGGATGTCGGCGAGCGCACCCAATGGCACGCCGTTGCCCGTCGGCGACGGCACACGCAGCTGCTCCAGCACCTGCAGGTCGGTACGCGCCTTTTCCTCCAGCAGAACTCGGATTGGCACGGTGCGTCCGCCGGCATCGTAGCGCGCGAGCGCCGGAGCGATATCGCCGATGGTGGCTACCCGGATCACCTCCGAGAGGCTTTCGGTCGTGACGCCCAGGCGCACAGCCAGATCTCGCCGGGGAAAAATCTGCAGCTCCGGCCTGCTAAGGGCGGCGGTTGCCACGACATTGGTCACCAGCGGCACCCGATGCATTTGAGCTGCGAGATCGGACGCAAAATTTGCTACTTTGTTGAGGTCAGACCCGACAACGATGAAGCTGACAGCGCGCTCCCCGTCCTCGTCGGGGAACCAGAAGCGAAAATCGGGAATGCCCGCCAGATCGCGAGTCATGGCCTGCTCGAGCTGCACCTGGGTCAGCGTTCGCTTGCTCCTGGGTACATAGTTGATGTTCAGGGTGGCCATGCGAACTTCCTGGGTACCCGACGGACCCTGGCCGCCATTGACGAACACGCTATCCACCTCCGCCCAGGAGCGCAGGCGGGTGGCAATCCGCTCGGTGACTGCTTGTGTGTCTTCGAGTTGCGCGCCGGGTGGGAGCTCGATCGCCAGGATGGAACGGCCGGTATCTTGCGCGGGCAGAAAGCCCGATCCGAGCGAGGTTGCTGCAGCCATCGGCAGAAGGAATACCAAGAGTCCGATTCCGACGGTGATCCACCGATGGCGCACCGACCACGTGAGCAGGCGCGTGTAATGTCGCATGACGGGTCCGTCAGCCTTCTCCGAATGCTGTCGCGGCGCGAGGAAATAGGCAGCGAGCATCGGCGTAATCAGGCGCGCGCAAAGCAACGAAAACAGAACCTGCACGGAAACAGTCATGCCAAATTGTTTGAAGAACTGTCCGGCTATCGAAGTCATGAAGCTTGCGGGCAGGAAAATCGCGACGATGGTCAGGCTGATCGCAATGACCGCAATGCCTATCTCGTCGGCCGCTTCCATGGCCGCGTCGTAAGGCGATTTACCCATTCGGATATGCCTCACGATGTTCTCGACTTCGACGATGGCATCGTCCACGAGGATCCCCGTGCTCAGCACGATTGCGAGACAGGTCAGCATGTTGAGGGAGAACCCCAGCGCGTGCATGACCCAGAATGAAGGCAGGATCGATAGTGGAAGCGTGACCGCCGAGATCAAGGTCGCACGCCAGTCGCGCAGAAACAGGAAGACAACGATGACCGCCAGCAGCGCACCTTCGATCAAAGTCTCGATCGCGGCCTCATAATTCTCGACGGTCGCGGTGACCGAGCTGTCGATCAGCTTGAGGTCGAAATCCGGATTGTCCTTTTTAAGCGCTTCGATCTGGGTAGTGACCCGCTTCGCAATCTCGACGTCGCTTGCGCCCTTCGCGCGCAAGATGCTGAAGCCTACGACGGGAGCCCCATTGAAACGAGCGAAGGTGACCGGTTCGGAAATGGTATC
>DATBYX010000103.1:0-3019 GCA_036513475.1 Xanthobacteraceae bacterium
GCGTCCTTCCGCGCCGAGCCCGGCCTGGTGGTGCTGCGACCTTGCGACGCCAACGAGGTGGTCGAGGCCTACCGCTACATCATGCAGCTGCGGCACCAGCCGGCGGTGCTGGCCCTATCGCGGCAGCCACTGCCGACTTTCGACCGTAGCAAATACGCGCCCGCATCCGGTCTCGCGCGGGGTGCCTATGTGCTCGCCGATGCCCCGGGCGGAAAGCTGGAAGTGATCCTCATCGCGTCCGGCAGCGAGGTGAGCCTCTGCGTCAAAGCCCACGAGGAGCTGCTTGCGCAGGGCGTCCGCTCGCGCGTGGTCTCGATGCCCTCCTGGGATATCTTCGAACATCAGACGCAGGCCTACCAGGACAGCGTGCTGCCGCCCGACGTGACGGCGCGCGTCGCGGTGGAGCAGGCCTCGACTTTTGGCTGGGAACGCTACGTCGGCAGGTCCGGCCGCATCATCGGCATGAAGACATTCGGCGCGTCGGCTCCCCTCAAGGAGCTCTTGCGCAAATTCCAGTTCGAACCCGAGCGTGTGACGGAGGTCGCGAAAGAGCTGCTTGGCAAGGGCCAGGAGAGCTCAAGCGTCCTCCGGGGTTAGCGCTTGGGGTACCGCCGCGCTCAGAGGCACAAAGAGAATGCGATGACCAAAACGCCCGCTGTCCTGTTCCTGTTCGATGTCGATAACACGCTCATCGACAACGATAGCGTGCAGGCTCATCTTAAAAAGCATCTGGAACAGGCATATGGGGTCGCCGCTCGCGACCGATACTGGGAAATCCTTGAAGGATTGCGGAGCGAATTGGGATACGTCGATTACCTCGGTGCGTTGGAGCGCTTTCGGGTCGAGGCGATCCACCGGCCAGACGTGCTGCGCATGTCGAACTGGCTGGTCGACTATCCATTCGCCGATCGCTTGTATCCCGGGGCTCTGGACGTGGTGAAACATGTGCAGCAGTGGGGGCCCGCGGTCATCCTCTCCGACGGCGATGCCGTGTTCCAGCCGCGCAAGGTGGAGCGCTCCGGCCTCTGGCACGCGGTCGACGATCGTGTGCTCATCTACATTCACAAGGAGTGCGAGCTTGAACACGTAGAACGTCTCTATCCCGCCAATCACTACGTGCTCATTGACGACAAGCTGCGTATCCTGGCCGCCGTGAAGAAGATCTGGGGCGAGCGGGTTACCACAGTATTCCCCAAGCAGGGCCATTATGCATTTGATCCGGACACTCTGGCCGAGTATCCGCCTGCCGACATTGAGCTTGCCAAGATCGGTGATCTGCTCAACTGCGATTTGGCGGTCTTCATGAAGAAGTACTAGGCACGCGCGATGGGTGACACGCCCGCTGAATCGGCTATGAGCGCAGCGCTACCGGCGACGACGACGGCAGGCCAAGCCGACGTCGCCGATGTTCGGGTCATCCTCATCGTTGTCGGCGTCTCGGGGAGCGGCAAGACAACGATCGCAACAGCGCTCGCCCAACGACTCGGCTGGCCATTTGAGGAAGGTGATGAGCTCCATCCGGCATCGGACATCGCTCAGACGCACTCCGCCCATCCACTCGATGACCGTCACCAGTGGTCCTGGCTTGAAAAGGTCGCGGCGTGGATCGACGGCTGCCGCCAGGTCGGCACGGGCGGCGTGATCACCTGCTCGGCGCTCAGGCGCAGCCATCGCGACTTCCTGACCCGTGGCCGGCCGCAGGTGCGCGTCGTTTATTTGCACGGCGAGAGGGCACTGATCGCCTCGCGCCTCGCCGCACGCACTGAACACTCCATGCTGCCAGGCCTCCTCGATCGTTACTTCGCAATCCTGGAGGAGCCCGACCCCGACGAGGATCCGATCGTCGTCGACGTGAGTCGGCCTATGGAGGACATTGTTGCAGAGGTTCTGCGCGAGCTCGCTCTGCAGGTGCCGGAGAATCAACCGGCCGTCGTGGCCCGCGATAGTACCGAGCGACCTGCTATCCCGGCTATCAAGCCGCGCGCGCAGCAGTCGCATCCAAGCACTGGTGCCCTGTTGAGTCGCGGGACATCCATAAGATCCGATCTTCCGCTGGATATCGAGGATTATGCCCTGATCGGCGATTGTACGACGGCCGCTCTCGTCGGTCGCAACGGTTCGATAGACTGGCTGTGCTGGCCGCGCTTCGACAGCAGCGCCTGCTTCGCAGCGCTGCTCGGCACGTCCGAACATGGACGATGGCGAATCTCTCCCGCCGATCCGACGCCACGCATCAAACGCGCTTACCACGATGGCACCTTGATTCTGGAGACGGTGTTCGATACGGCGGACGGGCGTGTCGCCTTGATCGATTTCATGCCGATCGGCCGTGCCAGCTCGTCGGTCATCCGCCTCGTGAAGGGGCTCCGCGGCAAGGTGGCGATGCAATTGCACGTGGCGCTGCGGTTCGACTACGGCGCCACCGTGCCGTGGGTGACGCAGCTAGACGATGGATCTGGCCTGAGCGCTATTGCCGGGCCGAACCAAGTGGTGCTGCGTTCTCCTGTCCCGTTGCAGGGCAAGAATTTCGCGACGGTCGCGGAGTTTGATGTTGCCGAAGGGGAATGCGTCCCGTTCGTGTTGACGCACGGTCTGTCTCATTTGCCGACTCCCTCTGCGATCGACTGGCGCGCGGCGCTGCAGGAAACGGAATCGTTTTGGCGCGGTTGGTCGGGCCGTTGCTCCCACACGGGCCCTTGGAGGGAAGCGGTACAGCGTTCGTTGTTGACGCTAAAGGGCCTGACCTACGCGGAGACCGGCGGCATCGTCGCCGCCCCCACCACGTCGCTACCGGAGCAGCTTGGTGGGGAACGCAACTGGGATTACCGCTACTGCTGGCTGCGAGATGCGACCTTTACGCTGATGGCACTGGTGTCTGCAGGCTACCGCGACGAGGCGCAGGCGTGGGGGCAATGGCTCCGGCGCACCGTGGCGGGAAGCCCGCACCAGCTCCAGATCATGTATGGCTTGTCCGGCGAACGACAGCTCATCGAGTGGGAAGTGCCGTGGCTGCCCGGCT
>DATBYX010000104.1:0-4530 GCA_036513475.1 Xanthobacteraceae bacterium
GTTTTCACGAGCCATCGGGAGTGTCCTTTCCTCAATGGTCAAGCCTTGGGCCTAGTCGCTTTCCCCCCAGGTCAGAGAGGTAATTGCTCACGCCTGTAGCGTTACCGCCGGGCCGATTGAAACTGACGACAAGGCCAGCGGCGACCGGGTCGAGGGCGACCGCAAATACAAACCGCCAAGAACGGTGATGAAATCGCGCCGTTGGGTGTGGATTGCCATGCGACCCTCCCGCGGGGTCATGCCCATGCAACGGAGGACACGATATCACGCTTGGATCGCGCGGTCTGTGGCTACCTTATGCTCACGGGGTACCCCCTATCAGCACCGGAGTTGGGTCCGCTTACCCTCCAATATTCCCCGTGAATGCGGACATCGCTGCTCGGCAGCCCAGTGCCAAAACCAGACTCCTGCACCGCGGCAAAAAACCTCACTCGATCACCTGGTCGGCGCGCTGCTGTAGCTGCGCTGGCACGTCTAGGCCGAGAGCTTTGGCGGTCTTCAGATTGATCACAAGCTCGAACTTGACCGGCGCCTGGACTGGAAGCTCGCTCGGCTTCGCACCCCGTAGGATGCGATCGACATACACCGCCGCACGCCGATAGTTATCGAGCTGGTCATTTCCATAGGAAAGCAGGCCGCCGACTTCAGGGAATTGATGGAACGGATAGATCGCAGGGAGACGGTACTGAGCCGCCAGCGAGGTGGCCTCCGCGCGATGCACGTCCATGAAGGAATCCGGCGTCACGATAAGGCCGCTATTAGGCTCGCGGGCCTGTGCAGCAACGACCGCTTCAAGTTCGGATGTGTCGCGAACAGGGGCGGCGATCACTTTTACTCCGAGAGACGGAGCGGCGGCCTTGAGGGGTTCTAGGAAATATTCGGCATATGGCGCCGTTACCGGGTTGAACAGGAGGGCGACCCGAGCGATACCCGGCGCAATTTCCTTGAGCAACTCCACCCACTTCCCGCCCATCGTCGGCTCAATACTGGTGAAGCCGGTGACATTACCGCCTGGACGCGGAAAGCTCGCCACGAAGCCGCTGCCGACGGGATCGGAAACGGTCGCAAAGATGATGGGGATGGTGCGCGTTTGTTGCAGCAGCGCGGCCGTCGTGGGCGTGATGTGCGAAAGAATTACGTCGGGCTGTAGCGCGACAAGCTCCTTGGCAAATCGTTGCAACGACTCCACGTCGGCGGGTATTGGCCAACGAGTGTCGATCCGGATGTTGTGGCCCTCCGACCAACCGAGCTTCTGGAGGCTCTCCCGGAATGCCGAGACATTGGCCTGCGCATCCGGATCGCTCTCGGCATATCCCATCAACACGCCAATGAGCCGCGCGCGCTCGCTTTGCTGCGCATGCGCTGCCACAGTCCAAATAACCACCCCGCCACTGAACAGCGTGATGAACTTGCGCCGATGAAGGTAATCGAATTGCATTCGGTCCCTCAGAACCAGGGCCAGACTGCAAGATATCGAATTACCAAGGATTAGTCAGTGGCGCGAAAGCGTAGAGCCGCCGGCAGAGAGTCCGCTTACCATCCATACTCTCGGTGATCGCGGACATCGCGGCGCGGCTCTTTAGTGCCAGGAGGAGACATCCCGGTCCTCAAATTTCGATCGCTATGTATCTACCGAAACTCGCGGGTCCAGGGGGTTTAATGAGGTTTCAGCGACGCAATCTTTTCAAGCAGGCGGGGCATATCTACCGGTTTGGTATCAAAGTCATCGCAGCCTGCGGCGATCGCCTTCTCCCTATCGCCGGCCATGGCATGGGCCGTGAGGGCAATAATTGGAATACGTTTCGTGGCTGGATCAGCCTTGATGCGCCGGGTTGCCTCTTCGCCGTCGATATCGGGTAGCGTGATGTCCATGAGAATGAGGTCAGGCTGCTCGGAGGCTGCCATCGCAACGCCCTGCATTCCGTCAATCGCGATGATGACGGTGAACCCTGCCCGTGAAAGCCGGTTTTTCAGCATGTAGACGTTATCGTCATTGTCCTCGACGTAGAGAATCTTCATGTACCCTTCGCGGTCTGCTGTTTGACGCACTTGCTTATCTCGCGAGTAAGTTGACGCAACATTTCGTCGCGGTCGCTCTTTTGAATAATGCGCTCGACGCCGCCATTGAGGCGCGCGCGGTCCTCCTCCGTCAGGTCTTTCGCGGTGATGATCACGACCGGGATGTCCTGCCAGTCGGTGCGCGAGCGCATCTCGTCAAGGAACTCGAACCCGTCCATCTTCGGCATCATCAGGTCGAGAATGATCACGTCGGGTCGCGCGGCGATAATTGCCTCTACCGCAACCTGTCCATTCTCCGCCTCGGTCACCTTCCAGCCGATCGGTTCCAGCGCTTGGCGCACGCTGCGGCGGACCACCTCGTCATCGTCGACCAGAAGGGCGCGTCCGGCAGTTGAGCCGCAAATGCCGGCCAGCGTTTCGACCAGCTTGGCGCGGTCAATCGGCTTGACGAGATAATCTGATGCTCCGAGCGCGTAGCCGCGCTTCTTCTGATCAACGATGGACATGAGCACGACCGGAGTGCTTGCCAGCGCCGGATCGCCCTTGATGGCGGCGAGCACCGTCCAGCCGTCGAGGTCGGGCATCATGATGTCGAGCGTCACCGCAGCAGGCCGCAATTCCCGCACCAGCCGAAGCCCTTCGTGGCCGCCGTGCGCCGTCACCACCGCAAAACCTGCCCGTTCCAGATGCCGCTCCACAAGCTCGCGCACCGTCGCATCGTCATCCACGACCAGGATCAGCGGCTCTTCCGTTTCCTCGCCAATCGGATGAGCGGCCCGTCCACGCCCCTCTCGAGGCGCGGTCACCAGCGCTTGGTCGCTCTGCGCCATTCGCGGCAGGCGGATCGTGAAAGTCGAGCCACGACCCGGCGCGCTCTCTACCGTGATGTCGCCACCCATCATCTGGCAGAAGCGCTTACTAATCGCGAGCCCAAGCCCCGTACCGCCGTATTTGCGGGTAGTGGAGGCACCGGCCTGGGAGAATTCCTGGAACAGCCTGCCCATCTGCTCCGCCGTCATACCGATGCCGGTGTCGGCGACTGCGATGGTGACCCAGTCGCGGCCGTCCTCCTGCCCTTGCCGCGCGTCGATGGTGATGGTGCCGTGGTCGGTGAACTTGTTGGCGTTGCTCAACAGGTTCAAAAGCGCCTGCCGCAGGCGCATCTGATCGGCATGCAGCGTCCCGATGGCAGCGTCGCAATTGACCGCTACTTGGTTGGCGTTCTTAGCCGCCAGCGGTTCGATCGTCTTGACCACGTTGTCGATGAGCGGCGCAAGCGCGAAGGGTTCGAGCTGCAGCTCCATCCGGCCCGCCTCGATTTTCGACAGGTCGAGAATGTCGTTGATCAAGGCGAGTAGGTGGCGACCCGCACCGAGCACGCGGTCGAGCGGCTCGATGTCCTGTTTTAGCGCCTCCGCATCCTCGCGCAGCATCTCGGTGACGCCGATGATGGCGTTGAGCGGTGTGCGCAGCTCGTGGCTCATATTGGCGAGGAACTGCGATTTGTGCTTGCTCGCCTGCTCGAGCTCGCGTCCTTTCTCCTCGATCTCGCGGAATAGCCGCGCGTTCTGGATCGCCAGCACCGATTGATCGGCGAAGGTCCGCAGAAGCTCGACCGTGCCCTCGGGAAATTCTCCCGATGCCTTGCGGCGAACCACCAGCGCGCCGACGATTTGATCGGGGCGAAGCAGTGGCACGATCAGCACCGCTCGGTATCCGGCACGCACAACGACTTCGAGAACCAAAGACGATTCCTTGAGCACATCCGGGATCTGGACCGGCGCCCGTTCCGCGGCTGCTTTGCCGATCGCCGTCTCGCCGGCACCGATGCGTCGGTCTCGGATGGCCGCGATCATCGCCTCGTCCATTCCATGGGTCGCACGCAGCCGGAATTCCTGAAGTGATTCGTCGAACGTGTAGATTGCGCCGGCCTCGGTGCCGGACAGCTGCACGGCTTTGGCGACAATCGTCGTCAGCACCGTCTCGACATCCAGCGTGGAGTTGATCGCTTGGCTGACTTCGCCAAGTGCGCCCAGCTCCTCGACCGATTGGGAAAGCTCGCGGGTCCGTGTCTGTACGTCCTCAAACAGTCGGACGTTCTCGATCGCGATCACCGCTTGGTCGGCGAAGGTAGTCATCAGCTCGATCTGCTTGTCGGTGAACGGCCGCACCTCGGAACGCAACAGCACGATCACGCCGATTGGACTTCCTTCGCGCAGTAGCGGAACGCCGAGCACGGTGCGAAAGCCGGCTCTTCTTTGGAATTCCAGAGCAGTGTATTCCGGATCGGCTAGCACATCGCGAACATGAACCGTTTTTCCCTCCAGCTGGGTGCGCCCCACCACGCTCCCTCGTCCAGGCTCCAGCGGAATGCTCTTGAGATATTCACTAAGTTCCGGCGGTAAGCCGTAGCTTGTCGCCCAATAGTGGACCGTCCCTTTTTGACGCGTGATGGCGGCCATGTCCGCCTCGCAAAGACGGGCCACCGACTCAGTCAGCGTGTTGAGCACG
>DATBYX010000105.1:0-3835 GCA_036513475.1 Xanthobacteraceae bacterium
GTGCCTCCGGTTCCAACGGCTTGTGTACGAGCATTCGCTGCACATCCCGTACTGCAGATCGTGCGTCCCTTTGAACGTGTCCTCCACGATGGTCATCATGGGAGTGTTCGTCTTGGCGAGCAGCTGGTCGCCCGTGCTCAAATAGATCTTGCCCTGGTTGGCCTTGGTTCTGGCCTGATCGAATCGCTCCTGCAGGTTGTTGAGATTGAACACCACGAAGTCCACGATCGACTGAAAGGTTATGCGAACCCGCTGGCCTTTCTTCATCTCCCACGCGTGCCCGCTGTTTACCCGCACGGTTCGGTCATGCAACGCTTGCATCGGCTTGTTTCCTCCAGCTCATCTCGGACATAGCGATATTGGATTGACATCACAAGCGCAAATGTCGTCGGCTGCTCTGCCGGCATTTCGGTTTGTTTGACATTCTCATCCCGTTGACATGAGCAAGACGGGCATTAGAGTCTTTGACTATCGGAGGTCGAAAATCATTGGAGGAGGTCATGAAGTCGCGTTGGTGGTTGGGTCTGCTCGTTGTGCTTGCGTCGAGCTTTTCCGCTTACGCGCAGGACGCAAAGAAGACCGCTGACGATTTTGCAACCAAATGGGTCGCCGCTTATGATGCGGGCGATGCCCCTGCCCTTGCGGCAATGTTCACCCAGGATGGCGTCTTCAACGCGCCCTCGGGGGCAGTACTCAAGGGACGCGCTGCGATCGAGAAGGCACTTGCGGGCCGCATAAAGGCGGGTTGGACGAAGGAAACGGTCACGACAACTGACGCGGGAGCAGCTGGCAACGCTGTTTGGGCCGCGGGCGAATACGCTTTGTTCGGGTCTGGCGAAGTGGCCGGCAAGCAAACCGGCGGACACTTTGGTTGGGTGCTGGTGCGCGACGGCGATGCCTGGCGTGTCGTGATGCTCACCGCCAACGTAAGCCCGCCAAAATAGCAATTGGTCTTCACCACGATGGTCGGAAGCGCCGAGGTTCCGGATCGCTCGCCTTAAATTCAAACCTCGAACGTGAGCCGCCTAGCGCATGTCCCGCAAAAGTGGGACCCGCTGCAATCGACATGTCATTTCCCTGCGAGACCGCGCTCCGCGTCATGCTACCAGATCGGTGGCTGTCATTCCGGCCGAGGGAGCCGGGCTTCGCCCGGCGAGCGAGGGCCGGAATCCAGTAACCAAAGCGGTTCGTGCATTCACGCTGATCATGGGCCCTCCCGGAGCACACGGAATCTGCTGCACGTCCTGAGCACACGCCCACCGGCACGCGTGCTACGTAGCACCATTATCCAACCACATCATTTCGGCTACGTTCCTTCGTGATCCGCTCTTACCGAGAAGCCCACAAGGAAATCGCGTCATGAACCGACGAACTTTCCTCATTTCCGTGGCGGCGCTCGCCGGCGGTCTTGGCGACGTGCATCCAGTCCTGGCGCAAACCGATTCGTCACGCCCCATCCGTTTGCTCGTTCCCTTGGCCCCGGGCGGAGCGACCGAGCCCTATGCCAGACTGATCGCGGAGCACATGGCGAGAAGACTCGGACGCATCATCATCGTCGAGCACAAGCCGGGTGGAAGCGGGAACGTCGGCACGCAGTACGCCGCCCACGAACCGGCCGACGGGAATCTCATTCTTCTCACCACGCAGGCGATCACCGAGATCAATCCCAGCGCCTTCACCAATCGGAAATGGTCCCTGGACGCGTTCATCCCGCTCATCCGCGGTGTGCAAGCGCCGCTTGTGCTGGTCGCGAATCCGACCGTGCCGGCGAAGACGCTGAACGAGCTGATTGCATGGATCAGGAAAAATCCGGGCAAGCTCAGCTATTCATCCTATAGCGTCGGCACCCCATCGCATTTTCTCGGATTCCAGTTCAATGAGCGCTTCGGGCTCGATCTCGTCCACGTGCCGGCCAAAGGGTCCGGCTTTCAGGCAACGGACCTCATGGCCGGACACGTCCTGTTCGGCTTCGCGCAAGTGCAATCGACGCTTCCGTTGATCCAGGAGGGCAAGCTCAACGCCGTCGCCATCACCAGCGGCACACGGTCGCGTTTCCTCCCGAGTATCCCGACCCTTCGCGGAGCTTGGTCACGGGGAATTCACGACAAATGTCTGGTTCGGCCTCATGCTTCGCGCCGGCACCCCGCCCGACGTTGTGGCGAGCCTGTTGGAGGCGGCCAAAGCTGCGCATGCGGACACGGACGTGAAGGCTAAACTGGAAGCTCTTGGCCTCGAGGTCTCGGGCGAGACCGGCCCGGAATTCGCGGCCGGCATCGGGAAACAGGCGGCGCGCTGGGCGCGCCTGGTCAAGGCCGCAGGCTTCAAGGCCGATGGTGGATGACGGCGATGCAAGAGCGCCGCAATGGTCCGGATGGGTGGGCGGCGGATGCCTGTCCGTTTAAGCGGTGGCGCCACCGGCATTACAGCGAGATGCAGCACCATGGGATGCGTTGCGACCGTGAAATGCTTCACGTCCGTAATGTCTACTGATTGAGGTAAACCGGCCGTTGCTGTTGCGGCGCGTAATGCCGGGTGTTGACCCCACAGCTGACCTCTGTTGGCATGCAGTCCTATCCCCCGGACCGTCGCCCCGCCGGATTTTATTTCACGCTGATGCCGGCAGCCTTGATCACCGAGCCCATCTTTTCGGTTTCGTTGGCCAGAAAGTTGCCGAACTCCTGCGGCGACATCGACAACGGAATGCCGCCGAGGTCTTCGATCCGCGCCTTGATCTTGGAATCGGCGAGTGCGGCTCTGATCTCCTTATTGAGCGTCGAGATGATCGCGGCGGGCGTATCGGTCGGCGCACCGACGCCGTACCACTGAGCCGATTCGAATCCCGGCACTGTCTCGCCGACTGTCGGAATTTCGGGCATCGACTCTAGGCGCGTCGCCGATGTCACCGCAATTGCGCGCAGCGTGCCGGCCTTGACGTACTGGATCGCCGACGGAATGGTGCAGAACACCATCTGCACCTGCCCGCTGAGCAGGTCCGTGAGCGCGGGGGTCGTGCCGCGGTATGGCACGTGCGTCATTTGGATGCCGGTCATCAGCTGGAGCAGCTCGCCCGAGGCGTGGTCCGGTCCGCCCGCGCCGCCGGTGCCCATGTTGACCTTGCGCGGATTGGCCTTCGCGTAGGCGATGAATTCGCGGACGTTATTGGCCGGAAACGCTGGATTGACCGCCATGAAATACGGAAAGCGTCCGATGCCAGCGACCGGCGCGATGTCGCGGATGAAATTGAAGCTGAGACTTTCGTAGTAAGTCGCGTTGATCGCATTCGCCGCGTTCACCAGAAGCAAGGTGTAGCCGTCTGGTGGCGCACGTACGACCGCCTCTGTTGCGATATTGGTTGCTGCCCCGGTGCGGTTCTCCACCACGAATTGCTGCTGCAGCCGCTCTGACAACCATTGACCGATCAGGCGCGCCGCGATGTCAAGGCCGCCGCCCGCAGCATAGCCAACCAGTATGCGCACCGGGCGCATCGGATAGGTTTCCGCCCGGGCGATTTGCGGACAGGCCGCGACGACAGCAGTGGCCCCCGCAAGGCACAACAGTTCGCGTCGGTCTATCGCCATGACGTTTCCCTCTGCGTGCACAGCAATGCACACCAGTAATGCACACCAGTATGGTGGGTTTGGGTACGCTGCTACAAGCGGTAACGCACACCCATGTGGCTGACCGAATTTCTGTTCTTCACCAGTCATAATGCGGCCCGCTTCGAGAAGCTTATAACCGGCAAGCTTTTCGTTTTCGCCGGGGTTGACGCGTGGGCATGAAGCATTGCGACCTCGGCATTGCAGTGGTGGGCGCCGGGCGCATCGGCACATTGCGC
>DATBYX010000106.1:0-5222 GCA_036513475.1 Xanthobacteraceae bacterium
ACTCGGGCGACCAATCATCCTCAAATCCGGCTTCCCCGTTGCCATAAGTGGCGGCCGATGAAGCGTAAATAAAAGGGGTCCGGCTGGAGGTGCACCAGTCGAGGAGCCTCATGGAAAGCCGAAAATTCGTCTCGACAACGAGGTCGCCGTCCGACGCGGTGGTATCGGAGATGGCACCGAGATGCAGGACCGCGTCGAGCTTGCGCCCGTCAAGCCAATCCATAAGCTCGCGGGGCGGCAACAGGTCTGCAAATTGACGTTTGGCGATGTTGCGCCATTTATCCCCGACCCCCAGCGTATCGTTGACCACGATGTCGCTGCGGCCGCTCGCGTTAAGCTCGGCGATCAGGTTTGACCCGATGAATCCGGCACCACCCGTAACAAGCAACATCAAGCACCCTCGGCGCCGCCAGGGCGGCCCTGCCTTTACTGCCTCAATTGACGGGGACTGCGCAACGCAGGTAGCACCGCGACGTCAGGCCAGCCCATCTTATGCGCGGGAGAGAGTGTGACGGGGTCGGAGCAAGCGCTCGCCAATCTTCGGGGATGAAAAGGTCCATGCCAGTGCGGCCTGAAACAATGAATGGCGGTCCAGTTCTGATCGTGCCTTACATGTGGATCGGCGACTTTGTCCGCTGCCATACGGTCATCAGGCTGTTGCGAGAGCGAAATCAAGGCCTTGCAATCGACGTGCTTACGACTTCGATGGTGGCTCCCCTTCTCGATTACATGCCTGGCGTTCGCAAGGGCATCATAGCTGATTTGCCGCGAAAAAAGCTCGCATTCGGCCGACATCGCGCCCTAGCGAGCCAGCTCAAGGCGGAAGGATATGCCCATGTGCTGGTGATGCCGCGCACCTGGAAATCGGCGCTCGCGCCTTGCCTCGCCGGCATCCCGCTGCGCACTGGTTTTGTCGGCGAAGCTCGTTTTGGATTGATCAACGATCTGCGCTTTGGCGAGCGCAGGCTGCCGCGCATGGTTGACCGATGTGCGGCGCTCGCCTTGGAAAAAAATGAATACCTCCCGACAGCGTGGCCCCTGCCCCAGCTGGAAGTCCCGGTTGCGGAAATCGCCGAGTGGCGGCGCCGCTTCCAGATTGCCAGCAACTCTCGTCCCGCAATCGCGCTTGCGCCAGGTGCGGTCGGAGCATCCAAGCGATGGCCGGTGGAGTATTTTGCCGGGTTGGCAAGACGGCTCGTCGAGGGGGGATACAATGTCTGGGTGTTCGGAGGGCCGCATGAAAGGAACATCGCCGATGAGATAATGCAAGGTGAACGAATTCATATGCGCGATTTCACCGGACCTGACCTGCGCAATGCTATTCTGGGCTTGGCAGCGGCGCGCGCGGTGGTATCGAATGATTCCGGCCTCCTGCATGTTGCTGCTGCGCTGGGGAAATCGACCGTAGGAATCTTTGGTCCAACCAGTCCCTGGCACTGGGCGCCCCTTAACCCGCTATCAGGGATCATCGAGGCACAGGGCGAGCTGCCATGCCGGCCGTGCCATAAACCGGTCTGCAGGCCTGGGCATCACAGGTGCATGCGCGACATCGCTGCTGATCGGGTCTTTGTTGAGGTGCAACGAGCTGCAGCTGCGAACGACCAGTTATGTGATCTGGTATGACGCTGCGCAGCCAAAGCGCCGAGCAGAGCAGCCCGCATCAAACGGCTGGGACCGCGGACGGTATAAAGCCTCAGTTGCAGTGCGGCATCCAGCGCGCGCTGATATCCGTAATCATTACCACCTACAATCGCACCGATGCTCTGAACGCGGTGCTGCGCGCTCTCGCGGCGCAAACAGACCGCGGATTTGAGGTGGTCGTCGCCGATGATGGCTCAGACCAACAGACTGCGCAGTTGATCGAGGCCTGGTCCCCTTCCTTCGTCCGTCTGGGGCATGTCTGGCATGAACATCGAAACTTTCGCGCAGCAGAGATCAGAAATCGGGCAATTCTGCAGAGCTGCGGCGAACTCTGTGTTTTTCTCGACGGTGACTGTATTCCAAGACCAAATTTCATCCAGGTGCATCGACGGCTTGCGGAACCCGGATGGTTCGTGGCGGGTAATCGCGTGCTGTTGTCACGTCAATTGACGGAGCGAATTTTGGCTGACCATCTCGAGCCGGAGCGATGGGCCCTGCGGCAATGGGTCGAAGCACGCCTGAGAGGTGACATCAATCGCCTGCAGCCGCTCCTGTCATTACCTCTAGGACCGTTACGTCGTCTGGGGGGCGCAGCATGGCGAAGCATCCGCAGCGCCAATCTGGCGATTGGCCGCGCAGACCTTCTGCGCGTCGATGGTTTCGACGCGGCATTCAGCGGGTGGGGTCGGGAAGACTCCGACCTCGTGCTTCGGCTCATGCATAGCGGTACGCAGCGCAAGGATGGACGATTTGCCACCGCGGTATTGCATCTCTGGCACGCCGAAAATGATCGTTCGCGCCTGCCAGTGAACGACCTGCTGCTGCACGCTGCCTTTCGCGACGGTCGTACCAAGGCCCAGATCGGATTGTCCTCGCTCTGACCTCAGCGCGAGAGTCCCAGAGGTTCCAAAGTTTTTTCCGCGCCGGCATCTGCGAGCACGGTCTCGATGCGGCGGATGACCTCGGGACTGGTGATCGCATGCATGCACGCGTGATCGTGCGGGCAGCGGCTGAGCACCCGAAGATAGCATGGCGAGCACGGCAAGCTCGCCTGCAGCACGGCGTCATGGCGCCGATAGGGACCGATCCACAACGCGTCCGTTGGCCCGAATACGCTCACTACGGGCCGAGCGAGGGCGACTGCCAGGTGCATCGGACCGGAATCGTTGGTGAGACAAATGGTGGACCTGCGGATGAGAGCGGCGAGCTCGGGAAGAGTCGTCTGGCCCGCCAAGTTCGCGACACCCGGCGCAGCCGTGGCGACCTCATTACATATGGGCACCTCCCGACCAGACCCCATCAGCGCCACGCCAAAGCCATTCTGGATGAAGTGCCGCGCTACCTCAGCGAACCGCTCGCTCAGCCAGTGCTTGGTCTCCCAGATCGTGCCGGGCGCGATTGTCAGCAGCCTGTCGCCGATCCCATGCCGACGTAAAAGCGCTTCAATCCGCATGCTTGCCGAATCAGGAATCGTGAAAGAGAAATCGGCGGCCCCATTGTCGAGCCCCAGCATCGGCCCCACGCTGAGGTACCGGTCGACTGCATGCACGTCCAATGTCGGCACGCGAATATGATGTGTGTAGGCGACCCACGATCCCTCGCGCGCGCCACTCCACGCATGCTTTCGCGCCGCTGCGGGCAGTACGCGTTCCGAGGCCTCCCACACTCGCGCGCGAGGGCGATCAAAACCGATACGCACCGGTGCGCCGGTAGCGCATGTGAACAAGGCGGTCCGAAATTGCCCATGCAGATCGATCACCAGATCGTAGCCGACCGCGTTGAGTTTGCCGGCAAGCCGAGCGGAGCTTGCAAATGCCGACCAGCGCCATGGTCGCAGCCATTCGTTGCGCGCAAACTCGACGACATTGGTGATACCCGAATGATATCTGAGCAGCTCGGCAATCGCGGGTGTCGCCAGCCAATCGATTCGCGCGGACGGATATCGCCGGCGCAATTTGTTCAAAACCGGGATGCTGTGGACCACATCGCCTACGGCGGACAGCTTGATCAGCAGGATCTTGCTGAATTCCTGGAGGGCAAGCTCGCCAAGGCCCGAGGGCAGCCTTCTTCCCATGAAGTCGAAAATTTCCTTTGAGCGCAAAACCTCAATGCCGAGCCGGCAGAATCCTCGCAAGTATCCGCTTGGCCGATGCGGAAGCGTGATGGCGCAAGAGCGCGATTTGCCGGTTGCCCTCCGAGGTGACCCAATTGAACTGGATGACCCGGCGCGCCCCGACGAAGGGCTCGTGACCGTGCCACGAGTTTTCAGCCCTTTTGAACGCAAGCAGCGTGCCCTGCACGGGCGGCACCTCGACGAGGACATCATTCAAGTTATTGCCGGAGCGCAAGAGGCGCAGACGTCCACCCTGCTCCTCCCAACTGGGATTGATGTAGATCAGCACGGTGATGATCTTGCTCAGCGAGTCCGTGTGGATCTTGCCGTCGCCTGTGCCGCACCACCCGCGTACGGTGGTCGTGGTCGGGCGTCCGGATAAATCAATTTGGAATTTCTGCTCAAAGACATTTCGGAATTCATCGCTTTCCAGCTCATCCAGCAGACTCTGAAAGGCAGGTCCGTAAGCGACGCGGTTCACAGGAAAGCTGCCGCGTTCCGCTATGGCAGGGTAGTCGGCGTTGATGCGTTCCAATGCCGCTTCTCTGATGAATTGGGGCACGACCAGAAATTGGAACGGTTCGCGTACCAACGGCGTCGCTCTAAATAAATCGAGGTCGAAATTGACCGACATATCGCCCTCCGCATAGACGACGAGCCACGGATTGTACCTTCGGTGCGCGTCGGCTATTCCTCCACAATATGGAACAGCCAATCACGCAGCGCAAATCTTCCTGCGGCCTGCTCAGAGCCTTCCGGGCATGCTCCCATGGCACGCATCACAATAGAATTGGCCATTCAATCAAGGGTGGATCATGGAACTTGCCGAGGTCGCGCCCTTCAATAAGTTGCTGGGACTAAAGGTCCACCAGCGCTCGCCCGAGCGCAGCGAGGCGGAACTCACGGTACGGGAGGAGCGTCGTGGCGTGCTTCATGGGGGCGCGGTGATGGCGCTAGGGGACACTCTGGGCGGCATGACCGCGAGCAGCAGTCTTCCAGCCGGAGGCCGTACCGCCACCATCGAGAGCAATTTTTTTGCAGCTGTCCACTTGGGCGACACAGCGAGCGCGGTATGCATTCCATTGCATCGCGGCCGAACGACTGTGGTTCTGGAGACCCGGATCACGCGCGGCGATGGAAAGCTTGCAGCTATTGTCACCCAGACGCAGCTGCTCTTCGAGCAAAAAGAATAATGGCGCAAGCCGACATCACATGTGCATGCGCGCAGCTTAATTGTGCCGCATCACAAGTTGCCTCGGCGCAATTCCGGGGCGCTGGCAAGTCGGTTTAATAGTCCGATTGCCGGCGGCTCGCGGGCAACCCAAGCTCCGCGCGTGTAACCTCGATCTTGCCGGAAGCGCAGAGGCGCACCAGGTTCACTGTGCCGGCGTATTCGGGTGAGCCGGAATAATAGGCCGCAGGGCCGACCCTCGCGGGCCGGTTCCAGTGCCCGAGCGCGATGTAATCG
>DATBYX010000107.1:0-7341 GCA_036513475.1 Xanthobacteraceae bacterium
TCCATCTTCAATCGCCCAGCGATCAGCTCACCGATCTCGTCCTGTCGCGTCCAGGCGTCCCGCTCGGAGAACGAGGCCAGATGCGGCTCGCCGAGCGGATCCGCGAGCGCCTGCAGTGAGGAGAGAGAAATCGCCATATGGCCGTCGCGCGTGGCGTAGATCCCATAGGGAGCGGGGTAGTACCACCCCCCGAGGTGGCGGCGCGCGCTCTCGCTCGCCGGCCGCTTGGGAGCATTGAGCCAGGCCGTGAGCGATTCCGCCTGGAGGTCGAGCGCCGCCTGCAGCAGGCTCGCATCGACGCGGCAGCCCTTGCCGGTGCGCTCGCGGCGCACCAGGGCTGCGAGAATTCCCATAGCGAAGAGCGCCGCACCATGGTGGTCGACGACAGATACGCCAACCGGGCGCGGTCCGGTCTCCGGCTGCCCCGTTATCGCCATCAGCCCGAACAGGGCCTGCGCCAGCAGATCCTGACCGGGACGCTGCGCATATGGCCCGTCCGGGCCGTAGCCGGAGGCGGAGGCATAGATCAAGGCAGGCTTGTGCCGTCGCAGCGCGTCGTAACCCAAGCCGAGCTTGTCCATGACACCGGGGCGGAAATTCTCCGCGACCACGTCGGCGCTTGCGATGAGCTTGAGCGCGATCTCCTTGCCCTTCGGCATCTTGAGATCGAGCGCAATGCTGCGCTTGTTGCGGTTGGAGCAGATATGCAGCATCCCCTGGCCGTCGTGCCAGATGTCGCCACTGCTCCAGTGGCGCTGCCACGCGCCGTCCGTAGGCTCGACCGCGATCACGTCGGCGCCGAGATCAGCGAGCGCCTGGATGCCCATCGGTCCCAACAGGAAATGATTGAAGCTGATCACGCGGATGCCTTGCAAGAGATCGAGCATCGGATCGTTGTACCCGCAGCCACGTTTGAACGTCATGCGCGTCCCCGGACTTGATCCGGGGATTGACCCGCGCATCCATCGAAAAAAGCCTTGATGGATTGCACTGGACCTCGGGCTTGCCCGAGGTCCAACACTATCGAGTGCCTCAAGTCGGGTAAACCCGACTTGAGGTGTCAAGCCCGGCAATGACTGTGGTGTTATTCGGCGTCGAAGAAATGCAGGTTGGCGGTGGCGATCGCCGCCTCGAGCTCCGATCCGGTCGCAAGCTTCAGATCCGGATCCACACCGGCGACCCGGATATCTGTTGCGCCGATCCGAACCACGAGGACCTGCTCATCCCCGAGCTGCTCCGTGACCATGACGGTTCCCTTGAAGCCGACTTCGCTTGCATTCGCCGGCGGCCCAAGCCGGATGTGCTGGGGACGCATGCCGATGCAGACCGACTGCCCAACGCATGACCCGAGATTGGGAAAGGCCCGGCTGGGAAGCGCAAGGCGCAAGCCCCGGCAGCTCAGCGTGAAGGTCTCGGCTTCGCACGCCACGTTTACGTTGAGGAAATTCATCGCCGGCGAGCCGATGAAGCTGGCCACGAACCGGTTCACCGGCCGACGATAGAGCTCGAGCGGAGTGCCGACCTGGTGCATGACGCCATCTTTCATGACCACGATCCGGTCGCCCAGCGTCATCGCTTCGATCTGGTCATGGGTGACGAAGATCGAGGTGGTCGGAACGCGCAGCCGCAGCTCCTTGAGCTCGGTCCGCATTTGTGTGCGCAGTTGCGCGTCGAGGTTCGACAACGGCTCGTCGAACAGGAAGACCTTGGGGTTGCGCACGAGGCAGCGCCCCAGCGCGACGCGCTGCTGCTGTCCGCCCGAGAGCTGACGCGGGCGGCGATCGAGAAGAGGCTCGATCGAGAGAGTTCGGGCAGCGCGTGCGACGGCGGCCGCGATCTCGGGCTCCGGGACGCGGCGGTTGCGCAGCCCGAAGCCAAGGTTGTCGCGCACGCTCATATGCTGATAGAGCGCATAGTTCTGAAAGACCATGGCAATGTCGCGGTCCTTCGGCTGCAAATGGTTCACGACGCGGCCGCCGATGGCGATGGTGCCGCCGCTGACCTCCTCGAGACCGGCGATCATGCGCAGCGTCGTCGACTTGCCGCAGCCGGAAGGGCCAACCAGCACGACGAATTCGCGATCCTTGACGTCGAGACTGATGTCCTTGACCGCGACCACGGGCCCGTATGCCTTCTGTACGTTGGTCAGGACGACTTCGGCCATCGCATCAGATCCGCAGTCCGCGCACGACGTATTTCTGTCCGAACAAGGTCACGATCAGCGCCGGAACGAGCGCGATGACGGCGGTCGCGCTCATGAGGTGCCACTCCATGCCGAGCTCATGCACGAACTGCGCCATGACAACGGTCAGGATCGGGGTTTCATGCGCCGTCAGAATCAGCGCGAACAGGAACTCGTTCCAGGTATAGAGCCAGCACAGGATCGCGAGCGCGGTGAGGCCGGGGATCGCCGCCGGCATGGCCACGCGCCAGAACGCTCCCCAGCGCGAGCAGCCGTCGATCATCGCCGCATATTCCATGGACGGATCGATGCCGTCGAAGAATCCCTTCATGATCCAGGAGAAGAAGCAGATGTGGACGGCGACGTGGGGGAACAGCAGTCCCCAATAGGTGTCGAAGATGCCGAGCCGTTGCGTAACGAAATAGAGCGGCAGCACCCAGGCGACATAGGGCACGCAACGAAAGATGTAGATGAGCGAAAACCAGGTGTTCGGGATGGGTCCCTTGAAGCGCGACAGCATGTAGCCCGACGTCGCCGTTACGCCGAGGGAAAGGACCGTTGCCACCGTCGAGATCATGAAGCTGTTGAACAGCGCTCGAAGCACGATCTCCTGCGACAGCACCTCGTGGAAGTTGTCGATCGTAAATTCGGTCCCGCGATGCACGTAGTAGACACCCGTTCCCGGCCGCAACGAGGTCAATACCAGCCAGAACACCGGGAACGCGAAGAGCGCGCACACCGCTATTGCCGCGAGCGCGAAAAGCACGGCCTTGCCGCGCGGCGCGAGCGCGGAGAAGAAACCACTTTCTCCGCGCGGCGCCGAGAGTGGGCGATCAGTGAGGAGTGTTGCCATATGCGTTTACTAAAAGCGGAGCAGCCTCCCGGTCGTCATCGTCCGCGCATGCGGACGATCCAGTAATCACGGAACGTCGGATTTGGCCCGGCTTTGCCCTGAAGCGGGGCATGGCAACCGCGAGATTGGCGAGTGAGGCTCAAGTCAGCGCTCACCTCGACACCTCCACAAACCGGTTGAGGAGCCGATAGAGCAGCAAGGCGAAGATCACGATGATGACCGCCCCGATCACCGCAGCCGCGGAGCCGCGGGCGAGATTGAGGAATTGAAACGATTCCACGTAGGCGTAGATGCTGAACACCTCCGTAGCCCGTGCCGGCCCACCGCCGGAGATGGTCCACACGATGTCGAAGGTGCGAAATGCGTCGATCGCGCGGATCACGACGCACACCACCATGACCGGGCGGAGCATGGGCAAGGTGATGTAGCGAAAAGTGCGCCAGGCTCCGGCCGCATCGATCTGCGCCGCCTCGAACGGCTCGGGCGGCAGGCTTTGCAGGCCTGCAAGCAGGATCAGCGCGAACCACGGCGTCCACAGCCACACGTCCGTCAGCAGGATTACGAGGAATGCGGTCCAGCGCTGGGTAAGCCAGGAAATAGGCGCAAACCCGAGGCCCTCGAGCACCGCGTTCACGACGCCGAACTGGTCGTTGAACATCCAGCGGATCATGATCGCGGCAATGACCGGGGCCACCATCAGCGGCAGCAGAACGAAGGACTGCACAAGCCAGCGCCCGGCAAAGCGTTTGTTCAAAACGAGCGCGATCATCAGGCCGAGCACCAGAGAGAGCGCGACGGTTGCGACCATGAAGCCAAAAGTATTGGGAAGCACAATCTGGAGGAATTCCGCGTCGCGCAGCACGTGGATGTAGTTGGCGAGGCCCACCCAGGTCTTCTTGGGGTCGTACAGCGTCCAGTCCCGGAAGCTGGCATTGGCACCGGTGAGAATGGGCACGACCTGGAAACAGAGAAGCACGAGTGCTGCCGGCGCGATCAGCGCCAGCATGAACCGCGTCTTCTCGTTCATGCGCGGTACGAAGCGAGAATTTCCGTAGGGGCGACGCATGCGTCGCCCTTATCGCTGCAGATCAGCACGCGGAGAGTGGGCGAGGCATGCCTCGCCCCTACAACAAGCAAAAACCTTCGCTTGCTGCGCGCGAATCAGATTGAGGACCCCACGATAAGTCGTGACACGCGTCGCGCTGCACCGCATCCGGGACACACGCTTAGTGTTAACTAATTGCCGGTTGCGGCAGCGTGAATCTTATCGACGTGATCGGCGAGCACCTTGGAGATGTCCTCGCGCTTTCCGGAGAGCGCGGCGATGGCCATGTCCGAATAGGCTTTGTGCACGGCCGGCCATTCGGCAAAGTAATACGCGGAATGCGTAATCGGCGTCTGATCGAACACCGCGTGCTTGAGCGCCGCAAAGTCCTTGTCGTCGTCGGCAAGCTTCGGCCAAAGCTTGACGTTGGGCGGCGGACCACCGGTCTTTCTCCACATCTCGACCTGCCCGGCATCGTCGGACATCATCCCGGAGAGCATTTCCTTCGCGAGCTTTTTGCGCTCTGCGGGCACGCCCTTCGGGATCGCCCAGCCCCAGACCTCGTTCCAGGACGTCGGCCGCTGGGCGCGCGGGCCCATGGGGAAGGGCGCCATGCCAACTTTGCCGACGATCTTTGAGCGCTTGGGATCGTTGAACTCGCCGAAATGCGTGGAATCGACCAGGGTGAAAGCAGCATCGCCCGCCATGAAGATGGCGTTCGCTTCGTTGCGCCCATACGCCGTCATGCCGGGCGGGCTGATCTTGTGAGTGTTGATGGCGTCCCACCAGAACTCGACGATCTCCCGTTGGCAGGGCTCGGTCACGGCGGGCTCGAACTTCGCGGCCGCGAGCTTGGCGTTGTCGCGCTCGAACAGCGGCTCGAAGATGTCGCAGTTGTTGGCCCACATGGTCCACCACAGGCTGAACCAGGTATTGTTCATGGTCATGCCGCCGACGTAGCCCCACTTCACCTTGCCTTCCTTCTGGAGCCGCTGGCTCACCGAGACCAGTTGCGCGAAAGTGGTCGGCACCTCCTCCGGCTTGAGCAGGTCGGAGCGATAGAAGAACGTGCCCACGGTGTGGGCCATCGGCACCACGGTGAGCTTCTTGTCGTCGTTCCAGAAGGCCAGGAGCGGCCATTGGTCTGCGTTCTCGAGGCCTTTAACGTCGTCGGTGGGCTCCAGCCATTTCTTCCAGAGCTGGCCCCAATCGTCGTTGTGCCAGATGATGTCGAACTGGTCGGTGCCGGAGGTGAGCGTGGCGGTGACCTTTTCCATGAACACGCTGTAGGCCATCGGCACGCGCGTGAGCTTCACTCCGTGGTCCTTCGCCCACTTCTCCATCATGTCCAGTGAGGCGTCCTGGATCGGGTTCTTCATGTACCCGACCTTGATCTCGCGTTCCTGTGCGGCAGCGGAGAACATGCCTCCGGAAAGAGCGAGTGCGACTGCACCCGCAAGGCACAGACGAATGAAGCTCCGAATTGTGCGCTCGGGCATTGATACCTCCCTCAGCCTTTGGCGGACCGACCTTCAAGTTTCGGCGCAGCCATAGGAGACGGGCCATCACACACCTTCGCGAAGGGGATGGCAATCCGAGCCGGGCGCGATTCTCAGGCCGGCTGTGGCTGCTGTTTGGCCGTGACCGGAATTGTGAAGAAGAAGGTGGAGCCGCGGCCCACCCTTGATTCGAGCCAGATCTTACCCCCATGCATCTCGACAATGCGTTTCGAGATTGCGAGTCCCAGGCCGGTGCCTCCCTTCTTGCGCGTGATCGAATTGTCAGCCTGCTGGAATTCCTGGAAGAGCTTGGCCTGATCGGCTGCGGATATGCCCGGGCCCGTGTCGCACACTGCGATATTGAAAGAGGCGTCCGTCTGGGAGGCCTTTATCATGACCTCGCCCGCATCCGTGAACTTGATGGCGTTTCCTACCAGATTGAGGAGGACTTGAGTCAGTCGACGTTCGTCACCGTGACCGGTCGGCATGTCCGGCGCCACCTCGACCTTGAATGCAAGCTTCTTTTCCCTCGCCAGCGGCTCGACCGCGCTGAACACGGTCTGCACGACGTTCTTGAGCGAGTAATCGGTGAGCGCGAGCACAAGCTGTCCCGCCTCGATCTTCGAAAGATCGAGCACGTCGTTGATGAGGCCGAGGAGATGCCTGCCGTTGCTCTCGATGCGCTGCAGCACGCCGCGCATCTTCTCCGGCGTGTCGCCGTAAATATTGTCGAGGATGAGCTCGGTATAGCCCAGGATGGCATTGAGCGGCGTGCGCAGCTCGTGGCTCATGTTGGCGAGGAACTGCGACTTGTGCTGGCTCGCTTCGGCAAGTTGCCGGCTCTTGTCCTGGATCTCATCGAACAGCCGCACATTCTCGATGGCGATTACTGCCTGGTCGGCAAAGGTGGTGACAAGCTCGATCTGCTTGTCGCTAAAAGGCCGTACTGTGTTACGACCCAAGAGAACAACGCCAATCGGGTTTCCTTCTCGCAGGAGCGGTACCCCAAGTATGGTGTGGAAGCCGGCCTGCCTTGTTATCCCGATCATCGTATATTCCGGATCGGCTTGAACGTCGGGGATATGAATAGATTTGCGTTCAAGCAAAACTCGCCCGGCGACCGTGCCTCGGTCTGGCTCGATGGGGCGATTTTCCATGTACTCGTTGTATTCCCTTGGTGCGCCACGACTCGCGACGTGAAGGAACGTCGAGCCCTTTGGGCGACGGATGGCCGCCATATCGGCCTCGCAAAGCTGGGCGACTGATTCGACCAGTGTATTGAGCACCGATTTAAGGTCGAAGGCCGAGCGGCTGATGACTTTGAGCACGTCGGCAGTGGCAGTCTGCTGCTGCAGCGATTCGCGGAGCTCGTTCAGCAGCCGCACGTTCTCGATGGCGATGACAGCCTGAGCGGCGAAACTCTTTACCAGCTCGATCTGTTTGTCCGTGAAGGGGCGGACCTCTTGGCGGTAAATGACGATGGCGCCGATAAGCTTGGTTTCCTTGAACATCGGGACCGCGATGAGCGACCGCGCCCCACCGTGTTTGGCTGAATTACTGGGCACCGGCTCGGCCACGAGATCAGCCCAGTGTACAACCTCATTTGACCGCAGTAATTGGTCAAGCGGACTTCCAGCGGGCGCGTGAAAAGCTCCGCGCCGCTGGAAGAATTCCGACAGGGCTGGCGGCACGCCGACGTACGCCACAGGAAGGAATACGCCGTCGTGAAATCGGAACAGAGTGCCAAATTTTGCCTCGCAAA
>DATBYX010000108.1:0-5978 GCA_036513475.1 Xanthobacteraceae bacterium
ATGAGGGGAAAGCCGAGGAAGTCCCCGGCATGACCGTAGGCGACCGACATTGCGAGGATAAAGCGCAACGCCCCCATCGGCTCAGGTTCCGGCTTGATGCATCCGCGCCTGCGGCGAACTCGGTAAGCTCGTCATTGCCGGCCTTGACCGGTCTTGACCCGGCAATCCAGCCGCTTCATCAAGATTCTTCTCTTGCGAAGAGCTGGATGCGGGTCAATCCCCGGATCAAGTCCGGGGACGCGCATGACGGAGCTGAGGCACCCCTTAAATCAACGCCTGACCGGAAGATCACGCCGCTCGTCCGCTGAAGTCCGGCACCGCGTCGCGCAGGACGCCGTAGATCACGGAGCGGTCCTCCCGCGCGAGCCCCTGCTCGAGCGCGGCGAGCCAGCCCCGCATGGCTTCAAGGGAGGGGCTCACGGGCTTTGCCGCAACTATGCCCTCGATGCCGATGGGCACGCTCGGCTCCTCGCGCGCGAACAGGATCTCATGCAGGCGCTCGCCTGGCCGGATGCCGGTGAAGGCGATGTCGATGTCCCGCCCGGGCTCAAGGCCGGAAAGCCGGATCATGCGCTCGGCGAGGTCCACGATCTTCACCGGCTGGCCCATGTTGAGCACATAGACCGCAACCCATCTCTGTCCCGGAGCGAGCGCGTGGCTCGCCGCGGTGACCACGAGGTCGCACGCTTCGCGGATGGTCATGAAGTAGCGCACCATATCGGGATGGGTCACGGTCAAGGGGCCGCCGGCTTCGATCTGCGCCTTGAACTTAGGGACCACCGAGCCGTTAGAGGCGAGCACGTTGCCGAAACGCACTGCGATCAATCGCATGCTGCGCCTGCCGGCATCGTGCGGGCGCGCAAAATCGCTGTCGAGCGCCTGACAGTACATCTCGGCAAGGCGCTTGCTCGCGCCGAGCACCGAGACCGGCTCTATCGCCTTGTCGGTCGAGATCACCACCATGGCCTTGGCGCCGGCGGCGACCGCGGCATCGGCCACATTGACCGAGCCGAACACATTGGTCTTGACCGCTTCGCCCCAGTCGCGTTCGAGGAGCGGCACATGCTTGAGCGCCGCGGCATGGAACACGATGTCCGGTTGGAAGTCCGCCATCAGGCGGAAGATGCGTTCGCGGTCGCGCACATCGGCGAGACGGCCCTCGATCTGGGCCTGCGTCTGTTTGGTCGCGAGCATTTCGAGGACAGCGTGCAGCGCGGGCTCTGAATTCTCCACCACCAGCACGCGGCCAGCCCCAAAGGTCACGATGCGGTCGCAAATTTCGGCCCCGATCGAGCCGCCGCCACCGGTCACGATGATCGCCTGCCCGCGCACGAAAGTCTCCAGGCGGCCGTAGTCGATCTTCACGCCGGGGCGCAGCAGGAGGTCCTCGACCTTGACCGGCGCAAGCCGCAACGCCTCACCGCCCTCGTGCAAGGACGGCAGCCGACTGGTTGCAAGTCCGAGGCGACGCGCCCGCATCAGGATGGTCTCGGGCCTGGCCTCCGGCTCGAACGCGGTCGGCATGAGCACCAGGCGGGTCACCTTGACCTCGCGGTCGGCGAGATCGGCGACGATGCGCTCCAAATCGTCCATGTCCCCGAGCACGGAGACGCCGCGGATCGACTGATTACGATCCGCGGGCGATGAGGACAGAATACCGACGGGCCGTACCTTGGTGACGGCGCCGCTCTCGATGGCGCGCAGCAATACGTCCGCATCCGCCGCCCGGCCGAGCACCAAGGTGGGCGCGGCCTCGGTTGCCTTGGCGTGGTGCAGCGCGCGGGTGTAGCGAAAATAGCGGTAGGCGACCCGGGGCCCGCTGAGAAACGAGATCTGCAGCAGCCAGTAGAGAAGGATCGTGATCTTTCCGAAGAAGAACGTGCCGTAGATATTCGGCGCGACCAGCACGTAATCGAGCGCCAGCAACGCAACCGCGAGCACGGTGCTGGCGCGCACCAGGTTGTAAAGCTCAGGCAGCGAGGTGAACCGCCACTTGGCCTTGTAGATATCGAAGAAGGCATAGACCAGGCCGGCGAACAGGACGAAGAGGGGCAGGACCAGCAGGAGGAGGCGCCAGCGCTCGACCAGCCCATATTCCTCGAAGCGGATGAAGAAGCTCGCGAGCACCGCCGCCGCGGTGACGAGGAGATCATGGGCCAGAATAAGCCACAGTCGCGGCGTGAAGCTAGAAAGGGAGGTCATTGCCCTCATGTGCCCGGCCGGATGCGGCCCCGGAGGCTACCCTACCGAGCTTTGGAGAGGTGCGCCACCTTCTCTGGGGCCTTCAACACAAAGGATGTCCTGCTCCTCTGCACATGCACTGATTGTCCGAGAAACTGATGCGCCCACCCTGTAAAATCCAGTAAATTTCGTGCAAGGGATTGAAGTGGTGCGTTTTTTCGTTTTGGGGCTGAGTTTGGGCTTGGCGGGTTGCGCCGCTGGCGGCCATCTCGCCGAGAGTTTGCCCAATTCCCCTGTCCCTGAGGATCTGTCGGAGCCCAACTATCGGCAAATCGTTGCCGATAACATCGGGGCGGTTTTTCCCAGTGCGGACGGCCTCGGACCCCTCGAGATCTCGGCCGTGCGGCCGGTCAACCACCTGCGCGGCCCCGCTTGGCTCGCATGTCTGCGAATCCAGGCTGACCGCGCCCCGCAGGAATACGCGCTGTTCATTCAGGGCGACAAGATCATCGACCAGCGTACCGGAGTGGCGCTCGACCGCTGCAAGCAGCAGGCTTATCAGCCCTTCGATCCGGCAAGTTTCAAGCAGCCGCAAAAAAAAGCCGGTCGTTAGGCCCCTCTGTTGTTCAGAGAACAGTCTGCTGTTGGGCCGGTTGTGCGTGAGCGCTTCGCAACGCACGATCCACTACGGCGAGCACTTGTGCCGCCGGCAGCTCATCCATGCAACGACTGAAGCTGTCGAGGTGGCCCTCGCAGCCAAGCTTCTCGCAAGGAAGGCACGGGAGCGGATTCTGCACCACCCAGACGTTGCCGCGGTTCTGCACTGTGCCCGCGTGATCCCAAGGCCGCTCAAGACCGCCGACCGGCCAGGGGCCGATCAAGCGCGGACTCGTCGGGCCGTAGAGAGCGATGGTCGGACAGCCCGCGGCCGCCGCAAGATGCGTGGTTGAGGTGTCCGGTCCAACATAAACGGCAGCCCCCCTGAGCAGGACCGCAAGCTCGCTCCATTGCACCCCAACCCGCGTGACCGGCGTATCGCCTCCCCTCCACAGCCCGTCGAGATAGCTCTTTTCCACGGGGTCGGGCCCCTCGGTAGCCACGACCGTCAATCCGCGTTCGGTCAACCCGCGAGCAACGCTGCGCCAGCCGGCCTCTGTCCACCTTTTGTAGCGATAAAGCGGGCTCGCATGCAGGACCGCGTAGGGCTGTCCTGGAGCCGTCTTCAAACCCTCCATGCCGATGCCTCGGGGCGGGACCAGCTCCGCGTGAGAGTGAACACCGAGCGCATGCGCAATGGCCATCAATTGCGTCACCCGATGAACATCAGGCTCGGAGACAATCGCAATGTGATGGGCATGCTGCTTCCAGGCGGCGCCGGTCTCGCCCGGCCGGGGCGCGAGCCCAATCCGGAAGCGTCCCGCGAGCAGTGCGAGCAGCGTCGGTCGATCGCCCGGCTGCGTGGATACGGCGAGATCATATCCGCGAAAAAGTCTACGGACCAAAAAAGCCGTCTCGCGAAGAGACGGCCGCTGCGCAGTCGTTATAACGGTGTCAATATCGGGACTTCCGCTGAGCATGCCCTCGCTGCCGCGGAATACCAGCACGTCGAGCGTTGCATCTGGAAACCCGCTGCGAATGCTGCGGATAAGCGGCGTCGTGAGCAACACGTCGCCAAGGCGACGCAACGTGATGACGAGCACACGCGGCCGCGCGGGGAGATCAATCCTGGTAGCCATGCGATGCGTGTGACCGCCTTTCCTCTGCGCGCTGTTGCCCTCTTGGTGGCCGTGATAGCGTATGGCGCCTTCCTCAACAATGACAGCTCATGCAAACAGTATCGGCTTACATCCTCGCGTATAATGAGGCAGAGAAAATCGCGGATGCGATATCAAGCGTTTTGTGGGCGGACGAGATCGTGGTTGCAGACTCCGGCAGCACCGATCGGACCGTTGAGATTGCCGAGAAACTCGGCGCGCGGGTCGTGCAAATCCCGTTCTGCGGATTTGGCGACCTGCGCAACAAGGCTGTTGAGCAATGCCGCTTCGATTGGATCTTCAGCCTGGACTCGGACGAGCGTTGCACCCCGGAAGTCCGCGACGAGATCCTGTCGATCTTATCCGCTGAGCCGATCCGTGATGCATACCTGGTGCCGCGCCGCAACTACATGATGGGCCGCTGGATCAAAGGGTCGGGCTGGTACCCGAACTTCCGGCAACCGCAGCTCTTTCGCAAGGGCTCGCTGCGGTATGGTAACGATCCGGTGCACGAAGGCTACGAGCTCTTGACCGCCCGGAAGCTGGGAAGATTACAAAGCGCGATCTGGCAATGTCCGTTTCGCAACTTGGAGGAAGTCATCAGAAAAATGAACCGATACTCCTCGCTGGGAGTTCCTAAACTAACAAACAAACGAGTTAGCATGTGGACTGCGCTGACCCATGGTCTTTGGTCATTCATCAAACATTATGTGTTCAAGCGTGGCTATCGCGACGGCTGGGCCGGCTTTGTGATCGCATTGGGAAATTTCGAGGGCACGTTCTATCGCTACGCCAAACGATACGAGCAGGCGCAGAATTGGTCCCTGCCAAAGAGCGAGCCGCTGCATAAACCGTGAGCGAGTCTCCAGCAAGCGGATTACGCCTCCGGCTAATCCAAGCCCGCCTCCTGGCCACGAGCACGGCGAGACTCTTGCAGGAGTCGTCAAACCGCCGGCTCCGAGCGTCTGGATTTGGCTTTCTACCACAACCTTTGCGGGAGCGGAATCGGGCTCATTGTAAACAACAGGAAAATTTTCAGTAATTTTTCATCCGAGGGTTGAGCAGCTAAAATAATACCGTTTGCTTTGCGAATCAGCATCGGCTGTTTCTCTTGTTGAGAAGGGCAAGCTCGTCACCCCAAGCAAAAAGCCCGGCGCGGTCACCCGCCCGGGCTTTTAGCATAACTGTAGAGAACATCTGTTTGTGCCTGAGTCCCGTTACATTGTCAAGATTTTCTTTCGAGGTGTGAGTTTGACTCCGGACGCAACCGGCGCCGGTCCTTGAACGGTTGCCGCACACGGCGCGACGCATTGCGGGCAATACGGAAGGGCAGACCCAGGTAATACTTGCGAACGATCTCCCAGCGGTCGAGCGACGCGACTCGTACGTTCGCCTCGCGGGGAACATACCACCCGTTGTATTCGAAGCGGCGGATGAGCCGGTAACCAGCGTTTCTCAGGAACCTGTGCTTATTCAGATTGGCAACGTGGTCTTCGAGCAGGATCAGGCGCGGGCGCCAGCGTGTCAGATCGAAGCCGCTGAGCACTTCAAGCTCATGCCCTTCGACGTCGATGGAGAGGAATTCAAACCCTTTCGGGGCGTCTACCTCCGTGAGAATGTCATCAAGAGCGCGTACCGGAACTTCGATCACCTGTTGCGGTTGGGTCCCCGGCGCCATGCGGTCGCGATCGAGCGAGGAGTGAGCGTCAGCCACGTGGAATGTCATCCTCCTCCCCGCATTCTGTCGCGAGGAGCAGGCAACGGCGAAGACCTTCGCGCGCCGCAGCCGCGAAAGCTCCTCCGCAAGATTGGGCTGCGGCTCGATGAGCACCCCGCTCCAGCCAAGCTGCTCGAGATGCCACGTCTGCGATTGCTGCTGCGGCCGATTCGCTCCGACCTCGACAAAGAAACCTGATCGTGCGTCGTCGAAAAACCTGCGCACGAGCTGCTGCTCGCGTTCATCGGGCAGGCTTGTCTGCACGGAGTGCTACCTCACCCCACGTAACCGGGTTGCAGGGCCCGCGATTTGCGCACGATCTTGGT
>DATBYX010000109.1:0-8129 GCA_036513475.1 Xanthobacteraceae bacterium
GCCCGCCCGCTCGCACTGGTCTTTCAACCAGTTCGGAAAATGCCTACCATCAAGTCAGTTCAGGTTGCCCGGGAATGCCGGATCATATCTGAGGAGACATCAAAAATGCCACGCAGACCGATACTTCTCGCTTCCGCGGCAACTCTTGTCTTGACGCTTGCCGCGCCAGCCTCCGCGCAGCTGTTGCAACACAAGGACCTGAGCCTTTCCGTCGCGCTCGCCATCGCCAATGGCGCGCTCGATGCCTGTAAGGCGATGGGTTACGCCGCCTCCGTGGTTGTGGTTGATCGCGGCGGCGACACGCTGGTGGCGCTGCGCGGCGACGGTTCCAGTCCGCATACAGTCGAGAACGCGCGGCGCAAGGCCTACACTGCGAACACGTTCAAGATGACCACCGAGGCCTTCCTTCAGGAAATGAAGACGCGGCCGGTGCGGCGCGAGCAGACCACGCTACCCAATGTGATCGCGATCAATGGCGGCGTGCCTATCAAGGTCGGCGATGACGTGATCGGTGGCGTTGGCCTGTCAGGCTCGCCCGGCAAAGACGAGGAGTGCGTCAACGCCGGGCTCGAAAAGGTGAAGCAGCAGCTACAATAGCCGCGTACCTTTCGGTTAGATTAGGCAGGATCCTGCTCGCAACTCTGGCCTCTGACGCCGTTCCAACACCGCCTGGCGAATGTGCTATCGTTCAGGCCGTTCGCGTGGTTTTGAGCGTCGCGGAGGCTGCATGCGGCGACGACAGTTCATATCGCTTCTAGGTGGCACAGCCGCAGTATGGCCACTTGTGGCGGGCGCACAACAACGCCCTGCAAAGCTCCCGCTAATCGGCATTATCGACGATGGACCCATTTGGAAGCATTTCCGCCTGGCATTACACGACCTCGGCTACATCGAGGGTCAGACCATCGCGTTTGAATACCGGAGGGCGGAAGGGAGGCCCGACCGCCTCACCGCAGCCGCGACGGAGTTGGTGCGTCTCCCTGTCGATGTAATTGCCGTGTACGGTACGGCACCCGCCGGCGCGGCAATGGCGGCAACAAAGACCATCCCCATTGTCGCGATTTCGGTCGGTGATCCGGTGAGGGGCGGCCTCGTGGGGAGTCTTGCACGTCCCGGCGGTAATCTCACGGGTAATACCGTCCTCGGTCCAGACATTGGCGCCAAACGGACGCAGCTCCTCAAGGAGGTCATCCCTGCGGTTTCGCGGGTGGCTTTCCTCTTGAATCCGGATAATGCCTCGCATGTCGCCTACCGCGAAGAACTCCGCGCCGCAGCGCCGGGGTTGGGAGTACAAATGATTTTCGTGCAGATGGGCAGTTCCGACGAGTTCGAAAGTGCCTTCGCGGCGATGATGCAGGAGCGCCCCGATGCTTTCACGATGACCGGCGATCCCTTCCATCAGCTCCACGTCCCATGGATCCTCGACTTCTTGGCCAGGCATCGCCTGCCTGCCATGTATCAGCTGAGGGAAAATGTGCTCGCTGGCGGACTGATGTCTTACGGAGCGAGTCAGCCAGACTTGTTTCGGCGTGCCGCCGGATACGTGCACAAGATTTTGCAAGGCACCAAGCCGGCGGACTTACCCGTGGAGCAGCCGGTCAAATTCGATCTGGTGGTCAACCTCAGGACCGCAAAGGCACTCGGCTTGACGATCCCCGAATCCTTCTTGCTGCGCGCCGACGAGGTAATCGAATAGAGGCGATGTTTATGGCACATCGGGTAAATGCCTATGAGGCTGCCGCTGCAAACACCTTTCGCGATTCCACCTCGATGAGTTGCGTGATTGCGCGCCGATAGTGATTGAACCCGTCCGATGTTGAATCGCGTGGCCGCGGCAGCTCAATGGGCACAATCGCCTTCACCACTCCCGGCCGCGCCGTCATCACTGTGACGCGATCGGCGAGGTAAATGGCCTCGTCGACGCTGTGGGTAACGAACACGACAGTCTTGAGCGTTTGCATCCAGAGGCGCTGCAATTCCTCCTGCAGGATCGTGCGCGTCTGTGCATCAACGGCGGCGAACGGCTCATCCATCAGCAGAATCTTCGGGTCGATCGCCAACACCCTTATCAGCGCGACGCGCTGGCGCATGCCGCCGGAGAGCTCGTGAGGGAAGCGGCGCTCGAACCCGCTCAGCCCGACCATGGCGAGAAAGCGTTGCGCGATGGCGTGCGTTTCGCTCTTGGCGAGGCCCTTCTCGCGCAGCCCGTACTCCACGTTCTGCTGGATGTTGAGCCAGGGAAACAGCGCATAGTCCTGGAACACAACGCCGCGATCCGGCCCCGGGCGCTCGATCGGAATGCCGTTGAGAAGCACTTTTCCAGCGTCGGGCTTTTCGAAGCCGGCAAGAATGTTGAGCAACGTCGATTTCCCGCAGCCGCTCGGGCCGAGCAAAGTCAAGAACTCTCGGGGCTCAATGGCGAGCGTGAGCCCATCGAGCGCCAGGACCTCGGTGCCTTCGGCGGCGTCGCGATACGTCTTGCGCACCGATTGGCATTCGATCCGGCCAGCAGCGCTCTGTCCTAGCGTGCCCGCAGCCCCGTATTCCACCGCAGCAGTCTCCGATTGAGCACAAGGAGCATCCGGTCGCTCGCGAGGCCAAGCAGCCCCATCGTGAACATCGCAGCAATAATGAGATCGATGCGCACGAATTGATATGCCGTCCACATCGCGTAGCCGATGCCGCCTTTCACCGCGAGCATCTCCGACACGATCACCAGCACCCAGGCGATGCCGAGCCCGACCCGTAGCCCATTGAAGATGTAGGGCAGCGCCGAGGGGAGCACGACCCGAAGCAGCAGCATGCGCGGCGATGTGCCGAGCATCAATGCGGCGCGCACCAGGTTCTTTGGGGTCTGCTCCGCGCCAATCGTACAGCTCACCACGATCGGAAAGAACGAGCCCATGGCAATGAGAAAGATCGCGGCACTCTCGCGAATGCCGAAAATAAAGGTCGCGAACGGCAGCCATGCCGTCATTGGGATCGGGCGCAGCCCCTGCACGATCGGGTCGAGCATATCTTTGATGAGCTCGAACCAGCCGATCAGCACGCCGACGCTGATGCCTATTCCCGAGGCGACCGCGAAGCCCACCAGCACGCGCCAGGCGCTGAGCCAGACGTATTCCAGCCAGGTCCCGGAGTACCAGGCGAGCTCGGAGCGCGGTCCAAAGATCCATTCCCACCACGACCGGAGCACGGTCATCGGAGAGGGTACGAAGCTTGGATCGAAGATGCCTGCCGTGGAAGCGTACTGCCAAAGTGCGAGCAGCACGACCGGCAGCAGGGCGCGTCTTGCCATGCGGTGCCACGCCAGCCGCCCGGGCGCATGCGGGAGTGCGAGTCGCCACTGGCCAAACGATCGGCGTGCCCTTTCCGATATCGCCTCGCGGCCGTTTAGGCTGGCGCGTCTAGCGTCCATATGTGCCGAGCTGCTCGACTGATTCTCCCGTGGCTTCTGCCAGATAGCTGAGGTCGAAATAGCCCGGCACCTTGCTACTGGCGTCAGCTCTGGTGAACCCGAATTTTGGGCCCTGCTTGGCGACATTGACCGCATTCTGGATGTCCACGCGATAGGTCCAACCCGAATGCCGCATGGACTCGCTCAGGACGGCCGGTGCACCTCCGGTATATTGCGCGACGAGCGCAAGAGTTTTGTCCGGATTCTTACGGTAGTAGTCCATCGCCTCGACGTAGGCCTTGAGAAAATTGACTGCTGATTTGCGGTCCTTGAGAAACTCGGTATTGGCTGCAAGCAGCTGGTTACCCGCACCGAATTCCTTTGTGTCGCCGATATCGCAGCATTCCGGATAGTAGCCGTAGCCTTCGATAACCGCGCGATCGATCACGGGCGACCACATCACGAACCCGTCGAGGTCGCCGCTCTTGAGCGCAGCCAGCTCGGGAGCTCCGGCCGGAGTGATGTTGACGAGGTTCACCTTTGACAGGTCCACCTTGTTGATCTCGGCCGCAAGCGTGAAGAGGATGGCGGCATAGGATCCAGGCGGGCGGCCGATCTTCTTTCCTTCAATGTCCTTCCAGGATTTCAGCTCGACTCCTTTGCGCATGATCAGGTTCTGACCGGCAACGTACATGCCCGCTATGATCTTCACATTGCCGATATTCTGCTCGGCCATGACAGCAGCGGTCTGATAGCCGACCGAGCCGACCTCGACTGCCCCGGTCTGGATGTTGCGCTGCTGATCCGCGTTGGTCATCGCGTCGAGGACCTGCGCACGCAGGCCATATTTTTCGCCAATCGGATTCAACCCCCAGATGAATGGAGCGGAAAGGCTGCGCGACAGCGTGGCGCGCACAAGCTTGAGATCGCCGTCCGCCGCTTTCATCGGCGCAGACCAAGCGATGGCCAGCGCAAAGGCGATCAGCCCGCCTCGCAAAGCCGACGTTCCATATCGAAATCCGCTCACCTCACTCTCCCTCGACCCCGTGGGCACGGCGCGCGCCTTAGCGGGTGAAGGACCTGTGGAGCGCGCGCCTTTGTCGACCCTACCGAACCGTAGGGGCTGCGGCCCGCGAGGAGAAGGTTCATTTTTGCAACGTATCGAGTTGATTGATCGGCTTGCCGGTGGCCTCAGAAAGATAGCTGAGATCAAAATAGGATGCGACCTTGTCGCTCATATCAGCCTTGGTGAAGCCGAACTTGGGTCCTTCCTTGGCAATGGCAACCGCGGTCGGTATGTCGACCCGGTGCTCCAGCGTGGCGTGTTTGAGCGCCTCGACGATCACGTCCTTGCCGACGCCCGTGAACTGGATGATGACCTCGATGGCTTTGTCCCGGTTCTGTCGGTAATAATTCTCCGCCTCCACATAAGCCCTGAGGAAATTCACGGCGGTCTGGCGGTCCTTCAGAAATTCCGTGTTTGCGGCGAGCAGCTGATTGCGACCATCGAAGGTAGGGGTAGAGGAAATATCGCAGCACGATGGATAATAGGCATAACCCTCGACCACGCCGCGATCGACGGTCGGCGAGAACATCACGAGCCCGTCGAGATCGCCATTCCGAAGCGCCTGCAGCTCTGCTGTGCCCGCCGCGGTCACATTGATCAGATTGATCTTGGAAACGTCGACGTTGTTGGCCTCGGCCGCCAGAATGAACAATATCTGCGCAAATGTCCCCGGTGCGCGGCCGATCTTCTTGCCTTCCAAGTCCTTCCAGGTTTTGAGGTCTACGCCCTTGCGCATGATCAAGTTCTGTCCGCCTAGATAAAGCCCGGAGATGACCTTGACGTTGGTGACGTTCTGCTCCGCCATGATGGCCGGGTTCTGATACCCCTGGGTTGCAACTTCCGCGCCGCCAACCTGGAGAGCGCGCTGCTGATCGGCGTTGGTCATGGCGGCGACCATTTCAGTGCGCAGGCCATGTTTTTCCGCGAACGGCCCGAGGCCCCACAGTGCGACGAAATGGATCCCACGCGCCGATGCGATGCGGATCGGCTTCTTGTCCTGCTGCGCGCGTGCGGGGTAGCTGCCCAGGCCTAGCAGCAATATTGCCGTTGGGATAATCACCGCGGCAGCAATCGACCGAAATCCCTGCATGATCTTGCCTTTCTCCAATGCCTAACCGAGCACGCTGGCCACTGGGATGATTTCCTCCGCCGGCCAGTTGCTCAGAATGCGGTTGCCAGTCTCGGTCACCAAAACCATCTCTTCGAGCCGGACGCCGCCGTAGCCCCATTCGCCTTCGCGGCATTCCACCGCTACCACCATCCCCGGCTCGAGCGTCTGCGGATGATCGAAGGACCAGATTCGACTGATAACGGGCTCCTCGTACGTCATGCCGATTCCGTGACCAACTTCCGCCACCACCAGCGATTGCTCCGCTGGATAACCCCAGGTGTTCGATGGCAGCAGCGCCTTTGCCGCATCGGCCGTGGTCGCCCCCGGCTTCATCGCATCGATGATGGCATATACGCGGTCACGGCAGCGTGCGTAAAAGTCGCGCTCTTTGCGGTTGGGTTTTCGGCCCAAGATAAAGCTCCGATAGATGCAGACTCGATAACCTGCAAACGTCGTGCCACACGTGTTCACCACTACAAGATCGCCGGCGTCGACAATGCGATCAGTATTGCCGTGGTGGTAGACGTCGTAAGTATTCAGCTTCGAGCGGACGCCGCCGGAAGCGAATTCGGCTCCGGCGCGAATCATGGCCTCGTGCATGGCGGCGCCGCCATCGCGTTCGCGCATCCCCGGTTTGAAATCCATGAAGCTGGCGTAACCGTTGTTGGAAATGGCGATTGCCGTCTCGATGCATGCAAGCTCGTCCAGTGTCTTGCAGCGGCGCGCCTCCATGATCGCCGGTTTTACGTCGACCAGGTCCACGCCTTCCGCCCGCAATGCCGCGCGCCCCACCTCGTCCAGCCCATCGATACCGATGCGCTCGCCGAAAACACCGTTCGCTTTGAGGTCGGCGACAATGCTGGACGCAAAGCGCTTGGCCTCCTGCTGCGCTCCTTCTGGCCCGCAGATCGAATCCAGCCAGGAATAGGAAAAACGAATATTTTCCGGGTTGAGCCATGGACAGTATAGCTTCTGATGCTCGACCATGTCGCCAAGCTCGTAGAGAATGGGATCGTGCTCGGCGAAAACGAGGGCATAGCTGAGTTGGGGACAAAAGGCGTGCCCTTTCACCGCAATGGTGTAACGCATGTTTTCGGGTCGCACGAACAAGGCAGCTGCCATGTTGTAACGCTTGAGTGCCGCCTGTGCCTTGCGCAGACGCTCCGAGCGCATGCGTTCGAAATTGATGCCGGCGAGGTAGTCGGTGCTCCCGACGCTGTACGGATTGGGCAGCGTGTAAGAGCCGAGCATCATTTCATTGTGCTCCTTTGGCGTGGCGGCAGGCGTCCGCATTATCTTGCGTGTGCGGTCTCGGCTAAACGCTCAGCTGTCCAATCGGCGGTCAGGGGCCGGAACTTGTAGCTGATGTTGAAGCATACGTGGTTGCCCTCCTCGAACACGACAAATTCTGTCGGGCCGCCAGCTGCGCGGGCCAGGCGCTCGCCCTCGGCCGCTGGAATCATTTTGTCGCCGGCGCCGTATACGACGAGCAGCGGACATTTTATCTGCTGCGCCGCACCCGCGAGGGTGAGGCCACGCGCGATCTCCCGCGCTTCATCCAACGAGCTGGCATGGCTCCTGACGCGGAAAGTCTCCTGCGAGGCCGCGGGCATTGTCGGCAGCACGGCGCCGAAATCGAACGGCCCGCAGTTCGACACGCAGGCCTTGATGCGCGGCTCGAACGCAGCAGCCAGCGGTGCATAGAGCGCGCCCAGGCTCTGACCGACCACGGCGACGTTGCGGCCGTCCACGTCGGTGCGCGCTTCCAGAAGATCGATCACGGCTCCGATCACCTTTCCCCATTGCGCGGTGATCGGGAGCTTGAATGCGGTCTCTCCCTGTCCGGGTCCGTCGAGCGCCAGGGTCGAAACTCCACGACGCAGAAAGGCCTCGCACCATGTATGCAGCTCCTCCTTGCACGCGTCGAGCCCGGGCAGAATGATCGCGACGGGCGGACGCGCCATATGCGCAGGCCGCCGCAGATTGCCGGCCAGCTCCGCGCAGCCAAAAGGAATTGTGATGCGCTCAACCGGCGGATCCGCCATTGCCGCCGCGGCCTGATAACAGGCCAGCATGCGCCGATGCGCCGCAAGGTATTGCGCCGCATCGTGGGCAAACAGATGTTTGGCGTAGTGATAGTAAATCGACGCGCGCAGATTGCCCTCGGATGCGGTGATCGTGCGATTGCGCTTTGCAGCGTCAGCCGCCCAATCTTCGTGGCGTGCGGCTTCATCGCTCCAGATGCGACACCAGTCCTCCCAGCGCTCGATCCTGCGCACCAACCGTTGCAGATCGTTCGGATCCACGCCCGTCGCCAAATAGCGCGGCGTCATGTGCGCAAAAACCAGATCGACCTGCGGATCGCGCGCCATCGAGCTCAAGCCCTCGCGGAGCGACGCCGGCTGACCGCGCTCGCTTCACGCAGGCCGGCGCGCTCCAGCCGCGGCAGCACCTCCTGGATGAAATACGGCATGGCTGCGAGGTAATCCAGAAAACAGATGGATGCGCCGGCGAGCCCGGCCGAGCTCATCTCGATCATCTCCTCGGCCACGTCG
>DATBYX010000110.1:0-7946 GCA_036513475.1 Xanthobacteraceae bacterium
CCAGTGACCCGGGCGGGCGCTCATCGCCAGGTTCTCGTACACGGTAAGATTGGGGAATATGCCGCGACCTTCGGGCACGTAGCCGAGGCCGAGCCGGCTTACCGTATGCGGGCTGGCATTGGTCACGTCCCTGCCGAGGAACTCGATCCGTCCCGCCCACGTCGGGTTGATCCCTATGATCGTGCGCAGGAGGGTGGTCTTTCCCATGCCGTTGCGGCCCAGTAGGCACACCGCCTCGCCGGCACCGACATGCATGCTGACCCCATGCAGGACGTGCTTCTTTCCGTAGCCGGATTGCAGATCGACGATCGAGAGCATCGACACGTGTTCCAAAGCCGCTCACAGTCCCTCGGGCAGAGCGTCTCCTGCAATGGCCCTGCTGATGATCATGCGCTGTACCTCGCTGGTGCCTTCGTAGATTTGAAACACACGCGCGTCCCGATACCAGCGCTCCACGGGATAATCCTTCATGTACCCATTCCCTCCAAACACCTGGATCGCGCCGGAGCAAACGCGTTCGCACATTTCGGCCGCATGGAGCTTCGCCATCGAGGAGGCAATTGCGTAGGGCTCACCCCGATCCTTCAGGCTCGCGGCATGGTGGGTCAACAGCCGCGCGGATTGGATCTGCGTCGCCATGTCGGCGAGACGAAACGCGATCGCCTGATGCTCTATCAGCCTGGAGCCGAACGAAGCGCGCTCGCGGGCGTAAGCGGAGGCCTCATGCAGCGCGGCTGCGGCGACCCCGACCGCCTGCGCAGCGACGCCGATGCGACTGGCGCCCAACCCGTGCAGCGCAATGCGGTAGCCTTCACCGGGATTGCCAAGCAACTGCGCCGGTTCAATCTCCACGTCGTCAAAGGCGATTTGGCAGGTATCGGAAGCGCGCAGCCCGAGCTTGTCCTCCTTGCGTATGACCCTGAAGCCCTTCGCATCCGTCGGCACCAGGAAACACGAAATCCCCTTGGAGCCGGCAGCCGGGTCGGTCAGCGCAAAGACAAAGGCGAGGCGAGACACGGATCCGAGCGAGACGAATTGCTTGGTGCCGCGCAGGATGTAGCTGCCCCCTTTGCGCTCGGCGACTGATTGCATGGCAGCCGGATTAGATCCTGCTTGCGGCTCGGTCAGGGTAAAGCATGCCAGACATTCGCCGCTCACGATCCCGGGCAGCCATTGCGCCCGCTGAGCGGCCGTGCCGAATCGCATCAGCGACAGGATGGACAGCGAATTCGCCATGCTCAGAACAAGCGCGCAGCTTGCGTCGGCGCGCGCGATCTCCTCGATCGCAATCGCGAGGGAAACGGCGTCGGCATCGCTGCCGCCGAAATCCCCAGGCGCGGTCATCCCAAGCAGGCCTATCTCGGCCATCTTGCGGATCGTCGCCAGCGGGAACGATGCGTCGCGATCCCACTGGGCCGCGAAAGGCGCAATTTCGCCGCGCGCGAAGTCGCGCGCCAGCGAACGAATGGCCGTCTGGTCAGCAGTCAGCTGCATTGGGGGGGGTGCTGCCATTCATCGTAGCTGGTCAGCGGGTTGCCTCTAGCCATTCTGGCAGATTTCTGTACCTCGCAGTATTACCGCATGATAGGGCAAGAGAAACGCAGGAAGGAAACAGGAGACATCGGATGGTCAAACCCAACTCTGACCGGGCAATCTCACGTCGCGCGTTTGGAACGTCCGCACTGGCGCTCTCCGGCACGATGGTAGCGGCAGCGACGCCGCTGCGTTTTGCTCTGGGCGCCGAGCCGCTGAAGATCGGGCTTATCCTGCCCTATTCCGGCGTCTACGCGAATTTCGGCGAGGGCATCACCAACGGCTTCGAATTTGCTTTGAAGAAGCGTGGCGGCCAGCTCGGCGGCCGTCCGGTCCAGATCATCAAGGGCGATGATCAGCTCGATCCGAAGGTCGGCAGCGAGGTGACGCAGAAGATCGTCACCCTCGACAAGGTCGACATGGTGGTCGGGACGGTCGGCTCGAATGTGGTGCCGGTGATGCAGAAGATCTGCACCGAAAACAACACGTTCCTCATCATTCCGACGGCGGCCAGCAATGATACCACGCGGGCACAATGCCACCCGCTGGTTTTCCGCGTATCCCATTCGAATTGGCAGATCACCGCTCCTGCCGGTTCGTGGCTTTTCAAGCACGGCAAGAAACGCGTGATGACCATGGGCATGAATTACGCGGCCGGCAAGGAGGAGGTTGGGGCCTTCGCCGACGAGTTCAAGAAAGCGGGCGGCGAGATCATCGACCAGAAATGGCCGGGCTTGAAGGAGCTCGACTACCAGGCGTATTTCGCCGATGTGCTGGCGAAACAGCCCGATGCGATGTTCACCTTCTTTGCCGGCTCCAATGCAGTCGAGTTCGTGAAGCAATACGCCCAGGCCGGCCTCAAGGAGCGCGTTCCGCTTTATGGCTCGGCCTATCTGACGGATTCGACGCTGCTGGCGGCGCAAGGCGCGGCATCGGATGGCGTGATAACCAGCGGTCACTGGGCGCCGTCGCTCGACAACGAGGCGAACAAGAAATTTCTTGCCGAATTCAAGCAGGCAACCGGCAAGGACGGTGATCTCAATTCCATGCATGGTCATGACACGCTGGAAGTCATGGCCTTGGGCCTCGAGGCGACCAAGGGCAGCGTGCATGACAAGCCGGCGCTCAGCCAGGCTCTGCAAAAAGTGGAGTTCCAGAGCCCGCGCGGCCCGTTCCGTTTCTCGCGCGCAAGAAACCCGATCCAGAACATTTACGCTATCGAGGCGAAAGGCGGTCAGCTGCGCGTTCTGGAAACGATGCAAGCCGACGTGGAAGATCCTGCCGCCGAGTGCCGCGCCTGACGCGAGGAGCGGGAGGCGGGTCGCGGCGTGGCAGATGTCATACCGCTGTGTCCCGGGCGCAGTGCAGCATGAGCAGCGCATCTACGATCTATTGCGCCTGCGCACGCTCTGACTGCGCTGCTCATGATGCGTTGCAGAACCGGGACCGCACAAAACTCTGGCGCTTTCCTGCTCGAAGCTTGTGGCGGTCCCGGATCAGCGGCGCACCGCTTCGCGCCCCCGCGCCCACAGATTGTGACAGCGCTGGTGGATGCGCTCGCGCTGCGCCGCATCCGGGACACCACCGGGTCTTTCATGCCGCTGTGTTTTAATCTCACCGGAACGAGCTCCAAGTCTAGCTCGGTGCGCGTCAGATGCAGCTGAGCACGGTTTTCATTCAGCTCCTCAACGGCGTCCAGTACGGGATGCTGCTGTTTCTGATCGCGAGCGGTCTCACCCTGACATTCGGCGTGATGGGCATCATCAATCTCGCCCACGGCGCCTTCTTCATGATCGGTGCCTATCTCGCGTTCCAGTTCACGCGCTATTGGGGCTGGCCGCTGCCCGCAGCCTATGCTGCAGCCGTGCTGGCGGTCGTGCTGCTCGGTGCCGGTGTCGAACGAACGGTCCTGGCTCCCCTTGCTGATCGCGACCACCTTGACCAGGTGCTTGTGACTTTCGGCCTCATCCTGGTGTTCGACGAGTTGGTCGTGATCGCGTGGGGCAAGGACGTGCAGCCCGCGGCCATTCCGGCATCCCTGAGCGGCAGCGTCCATCTGGGCAGCCAGTTTGTCTATCCGCTCTACCGTTTGGTGCTCGCCGGCATCGGGCTGCTCTGTGCCCTTGGCCTTTATCTGCTGGTGGCGAAGACGCGCCTCGGCATGATCGTGCGTGCCGGTTCTTACGACCGCACCATGGTGCGCGCGCTCGGCATCAATGTGACGCCGATCTTCAGCCTGGTATTCGGCCTGGGTGCGGCGCTGGCGGCATTCGCCGGCGTCCTCGCCGCGCCCATTCTGTCGGTGTCGCCCGGCATGGGCGACAAGATCATCATCATTGCTTTCGTCGTGGTCGTCATCGGGGGAATCGGCTCGATCAAAGGCGCCTTCGTCGGGGCGCTGCTGGTTGGCCTGTTCGATTCGTTCGGCAAGATCCTGTTTCCGAGTGTCAGCTCGCTGATCATCTACGCGCTGATGGCGGCTGTGCTGATCTGGCGCCCGCACGGTCTCTTTGGCACAGCATGATCCTCGGCACGGCATGATCCGTCCCCTCGGCGCCATCGCCGCATTTGGTTTCATCGCCGTCATGAGCGCGCTGCCGCTCTTCGACAGCGCCTATCTGATCACGCACTCCACCCGCATCCTGATCTATGCGATCATGGCCATGAGCCTCGATCTGCTGGTCGGGTATTGCGGTTTGGTCAGCCTCGGGCATGCCGCCTTTTTCGGGCTCAGCGCCTATACGGCCGCGATGCTTTCGGCACGCGCCGGTATCAGCAATGTGCTGATTGGACTTCCGCTCAGCCTATTGAGCGCTGCTGCCGGCGCCCTGATCATCGGCGTTCTTACGCTCCGCACCGACGGCATCTATTTCATCATGGCAACCCTTGCCTTCGCGCAGATGCTGTTCTTTCTGGCCAACGACAGCGACTTCTTCGGCGGGTCGGACGGTCTCCTGCTGCTCAATCATTTTCGCGCCTCGATCGGCAACGTCGTTCTGTTCGATCTCAGCGAGCCTACTACCCGCTACTACGTGGTCTTGGCCGCGGCGTTCGCCACCTGCATTGGGCTCGCACTGATGGTGCGCTCGCCGTTCGGGCGCGTTCTGCAGGGAATCAAATCCAACACGCAGCGCATGCGCGCGCTCGGCTACCCCGTCGAGCGCTACAAGCTCGCGTGCTTCGTCATCGGCGGCACGCTCTCCGGCCTGGCCGGTTATCTCTACCTGGTGCTCACCAGCCTGGCCGATCCCTCGATCCTGAACTGGACGCAATCCGCCGAGGTGCTGATGATGGTTCTTCTCGGCGGGATGGGCACGCTCATCGGGCCGGCCGCGGGCGCGTTCGTGCTGATCGAGCTGGTAGATCAAAGCTCCGCCCTGACCGAGCATTGGAAGCTGATAGTCGGTGTTGTGGTGATTCTCGCAACGCTCTTTGCGCGCGGTGGGCTTGCCGGCCTGGTTGGGACCCTGCGCGCGCGCCGGCTGGAGGCCAAGCCCGCGTGAGCGACAATCCGATCCTGCTGGAGGCCCGGGCGCTCTCCAAGCGGTTCGGCAGCCTTGCCGCGGTGCGCGATGTGTCCATTGCGTTCCTGCAAGGCGAAGTCCACGCCATCATCGGCCCGAACGGCGCTGGCAAGACCACCTTTCTCAATCTGGTCTCGGGCGAGCTTCCTGCGACCAGCGGAGCGCTCTACTTCAACGGAGAGGATGTGACCGGTTGGACTGCGGACCGGCTCGCCCGCGCCGGCCTGGGCCGCAGCTTCCAGCATTCCTCCGTGTTCGAGAATCTCAGCGTGCATGAGAACGTGCGGCTCGCCGCTCAGACGCAATTTCCGCAGGCGTTCGGGCTGTTCCTGCCGGCCGAGCGCTATGCCGGGGTCAATCGCAGGGTCGACGAAGTGCTCCTCGACATGGCGCTTGCAGCCTCGACCGCGGCGCGGGCCGGCGAGATCAGCCACGGCGAGCAGCGTCAGCTGGAAATCGCAATGCTGCTCGCAATCTCCCCCAAGGTGATGCTGCTCGACGAACCGACTTCCGGCATGAGCCGTAACGAAACCCTGGCAATGATCGAGGTTCTGCGTCGCGTCTCGCGCCAGCGCACCCTTGTGCTGGTAGAGCACGACATGGAAGTGGTCTTCGAACTCGCGGACCGCATTACCGTTCTCGTCAACGGCGCAGTGCTGGCCAGCGGTGCACCGGATAAAGTGCGCGAGGACGCCGCTGTGCGCGCCGCCTATCTCGGCCCCGAATAGGATCGCAGATGTCGTCGCCGGAAAAATGGGTCGGCCGGAGCGTGGAGCGTTTCGAGGATGAAGCGCTGCTCACCGGGCGTGCGCGCTTCATCGACGATCTCGAGCCCGCATCGGGCCTCTGTCACGCTGCCATCCTGCGCAGCCCCTACGGCTGCGCCGATATTCTGCGCGTGGATGCGAGTGCGGCTCAAAGGCTGCCCGGCATCCTCGGCGTGCTGACGCCAGATGACGTCGCGGCCATGTCGAAACCGATCGGCAATCTTGTCAGTCGCAAGCTTTCCTATTTTCCCATCGCAGTGGGGCGCGCACGCTATTTCGGCGAGCCGGTGGCTGTGGTCGTGGCGGAAAGCCGTTACATCGCCGAAGACGCGCTGGACCTCATCGAGGTCGAATACGCATCCCGCACCGCGGTGGTCGATCCCGAGGCGGCGGCGAGCGGCGACGCGCCTGTTCTCCACGATACGCTTGGCACCAATGTCGCGCACGAACGGTGGTTTCGCTACGGCGATCCTGAGAACGCGTTCGCGCAGGCGAACCGCATCGTCAGCTTCAAGGTCTCGTATCCACGGGTCAATTCCACGCCGATCGAAACCTACGGCGTCATCGCCGACTACGACGCGGGCAATCGCCGTTACACCGTCTGGTCGAATTTCCAGGGCCCGTACGCGCTGCATCCCATCATGTGCGATGCGCTGCGCGTGCGCGGCCATGAGTTGCGCTTGATCTCCGCCCCATCGAGCGGGGGGAGCTTTGGCATCAAGCAAGGCGTTTATCCCTACATCGTCCTGATTGCGCTCGCAGCGCGCAAGTTCGGCCGGCCGGTGAAATGGATCGAGGACCGGCTGGAGCATTTGGCTGCGTCCTCGGCTGCATCCGGCCGTGTCACCAAGGTGGACGGTGCCTTCGCCGGCAGCGGCGAGCTGCTCGGGCTTCGGTTCGAGCAGATCGAGAATGTCGGCGCCTATCTGCGCCCGCCTGAGCCGGCGGCGCTCTATCGCATGCACTCGACCGTGAGCGGCCCCTATCGCGTGCGCAATATCTCGGTCCACAACAGGGCCGTCGTGACCAACCAGGTGCCGAGCGGGCTCAATCGCGGCTTCGGTGGCCCGCAGTTCTATTTCCCGCTCGAGCGCATGATGGACAAAGCCGCGCGGGAGCTCGGCATCGATCCCGTCGAGCTGCGCCTGCGCAATATCGTGCGCGCGCATGAATTTCCCTACGACAGCCCCGCGGGCTCGCGCTTGGAGAGCGGCAACTACGAGAAATGCATTGCGCTCGCACTGGCAAAGGCCGGCTACCAGAAACTGCTGCGCGAGCGGGATGCGGCCCGCGCGGCCGGCCGCAAGTTCGGCATCGGCATAGCGGTTGCGGTCGAGACCTCGGCCTCGAACATGGCTTATGTCAATCTGGCGCTGACCCACGCGCAGCGGCTCAAGTCCTTGCCCAAATCGGGCGCCAATGCACGCGCGCGCGTCATCATGGACCCGCTCGGCTCGGTGATTGTCCACATCGACAGTCTTCCGAACGGTCAGGGACACCGCACCGTGGTCGCGCAGATCGTCGCCGACGAGCTGGGCGTCGAGCCAAAGGACGTCACCGTCGTCTCCGAGCTGGATACGTTCGGTGGCGCCTGGTCGATTACGTCCGGCAACTACTCCAACCGTTTCTCCACCACCGTCACTTCGGCGGTCGCGTTGGCGGCGCGCAAGGGCGCTGCCAAGCTGCGTGCGGTGGCGGCGCCGGCTCTGGGCGTCTCGCCCGACGCGGTGCGGCTGGCAGACGGCATGGCCTATGCCGCGGGCGGGCGCAATGAACCCATCCCGATCCGGCAGCTCGCTGCGCAGCTGCATTGGGATTCGGGCGCGCTCCCCGATGACGTCGATGGGCCCATTTCGGAGCTGGTGGAGTTCGTTCCCGCCGGCCTGAGCGTGCCGGACGAAGGCGACCGCATACGCTCATCGCTGACCTACAGCTTCCAATGCGATCTGGCCGCGGTAGAGGTCAATCCGCGCACTGGCGCTTCCGCTGTGCACAAGTATGTCACCGTCCATGATGCCGGCAACCTGCTGAACCCCGCGCTGGTGGACGGTCAGATTCTCGGCGGCTTTGCCCACGGCTTCGGCGCCGGCATGCTCGAGCGCGTCGTCTACAGCGCCGACGG
>DATBYX010000111.1:0-18610 GCA_036513475.1 Xanthobacteraceae bacterium
CAGGAACAGGGGCTCCATGGCCACCTTCTTGAGCACGCTCGATTCACTCGGAGTGACCTGACTGATGATGGATGGAAACACCGGCGATGATCGGTGCGTGATCGCGGTGACGCGCATGGAGAGGTTGAAATCCTCGAGCGCGACATGGCCGTGGCTCTCTCCGAACGGTCCCTCCGGCTCGAGCAGATCCGGCTCTATCAGTCCTTCGATCACGACCTCCGCATCAGCCGGAACGGCAAGGTCGACTGTGACGGCTTTGGCGGTTCGCAGCGGCATTCCCGCGAGGCCCCCCGCCACGGCCATCTCGTCAACATCAATGGGAAGCTTCATTCCCCCCGTGAACATCGCCACCGGAACACAGCCGAGAACGATGGCGCAGGGCATCGGCTCCCTACGCTCTCTGTACTTGCGCCAATGCAGATATCCGCCGGCACCGCCGATACGCGAGGCCATACGCACCCCGAGCCGATCAGGCGCCTTGAGCGCGGCACGATAGGTGCCCATGTTCTGAACGCCAGTGTCGGGATCGCGCGTGACGCAGAGCGTGGCCGTGAGATAGGGCGCAGCGTCGAATCCCGGGGTGGAGATCGGCACCGGCAAGCGAACGAGGCCGTTCTCGGGTCCGCGCAGCGCCTCATCGGTGAGGACGATCGCCTGGCAGCTTGGCGTTGACACCAGGATGGGTGGGATCGGATGCGCGATGGCTTCGAGCCACGCCGCTTCGATCTCTTCGACGGGACGGCCCATCCCGACGGAATAGATCTGTGGCGATGCGGCGAGCGCCCCCACAGCAACCGGGACGGCGTACGAGCGGCCGCGCGTGTCCACCACGTTGGTGAACAGGAATGCGCGCCGTTGCTCCTCTCGCAGGCCGCCCTGGAACTGCCAGCGCACGAGCGGGTGCAGCTCGGTGTCCTTGTTGATCGGCCGATCGATGCGCAGCAGCAGCCCCCGAGCCTCCAGCGCCGCAAGATGCGCCTGGAAGTCGAGCGGCGGTCCCTCTGCGCGTGCCGCAGTCGGAGTGCGCTGCTCCGCCGTCGCGCAATCCGAAGAAGCAGAATGCTCTGCGGGGTTTTTCATCGCTCTCAAAATGAGCTGCACCGGAAAAGGAAAGGCGCCGCCACCGTACGACTGCTGCCGATTGCAATGCAATCCTGCCGGTGTATCGTCTGAGCGCATTTGCGCGTTCGCGGATATGGACCATGGGCGCAAAATATTTCGGCGCCCGTGTCACGCGCCTCGAAGATCCGGTACTGCTCACCGGCCGCGGCCGTTTTGTGAGCGACATCACATTGCCGGGCATGCTGCACGCCTGTTTCGTGCGCAGTCCTCACGCCCACGCCAGGATCCATCGCATCGATGCGTCGGCGGCCCGCGCCATGCCTGCGGTGCACGCTGTGCTCACGGCACAGGATCTCCCGGGGGGAATGGCCACCGCGCAGATCCCGATGCTGGTGCCGAATCCGGCAATTGCGTCTCCGCGCACCCAGCGCGCGCTGGCGGGAAAAGAAGTCTGTTTTGTGGGAGAAGCCATTGCGGTGGTGCTCGCGGAAAGCCGGTACGCAGCTGAAGATGCGGCAGCCGCCACGCAAATTGAATTCGAACCGCTGCCTGCGGTCAGTGATTGTCGTGACGCGGTTCAACACGGTGCGACGCGCGTGCACAGCGATCTCGCCAGCAATGTCGCGGCCACGGTTCTCCTCGCCTACGGCAGCGTGGAAGAGGCTTTTGCAAGAGCCGCCTACGTCTTTGCAGACGACATGTTTCTGCATCGCGGTGCGGCGATGAGCCTGGAAGGCCGCGCCGTGCTGGCGAGCCACGACGCCGCGGCGGACATGTTGTCGGTTTGGTCGGCAACGCAGACACCGCATCTGTGCCGTGCGACCCTGGCCGATCTGCTCGATCGCGACCTGGAATCGATTCGGGTCGTCGCTCCACTGGTCGGCGGCGGCTTCGGGACGAAGGCACCGTTCTACCCGGAAGAGGCGGTCATTCCTGCCGCGGCCATGAAACTCGGCCGCCCCGTGACCTGGCAGGAGGACCGGCGCGAACACTTTGTTTCCGCAACCCAGGAACGCGATCAGCACTGGAATGTGGAGATCGCGGTCGATCCTTCCGGTCGCATCCTGGGCCTGCGTGGGCGCCTGCTGCACGATACGGGCGCGTTTCTGCCCTGGGGCATCATCGCACCTTATATAGCGGCAACCACGGTTCCCGGACCGTATGTGCTGCCGGCCTATCGGATCGAGCTCACCGTCGCTTTCACCAATCGCGTTCCCACGACGGTCGTGCGGGGGGCAGGCCGGCCGCAGGGCGTATTCGCCATGGAGCGCCTGCTGGATCACGTCGCACGGGAGCTCGCGCTCGACCGGGCAGAAGTGCGCCGGCGGAACATGATTCGGCCTGACCAGATGCCCTACTCCGTCGGGCTCATCTTTCGAGACGGCAAGCCGCTCGTCTATGCCAATGGAGATTTTCCGAAAAGCCAGCAGCGCGCGATGGCGATCGCCGACTATGCCGGGTTTCGCGCGCGTCAGGAGGCCGCGCGCATGCAGGGCCGTTATGTCGGTATCGGAATTGCGAATTACGTCGAGGGGACGGGCTTGGGACCGTTCGAGGGGGCCACCGTGCGCATTCTGCCAAGCGGCAAGGTCGCAGTCGCCACCGGCGCAACAACGCAAGGCCAGGGCACGCGCACCACGCTTGCGCAGATCGTTGCCGACCAAGTCGGCTGTCGCTTGGAGGACATTGCGCTGACCGCCGGGGACACGGCAGCCATCTCCCAGGGCGTCGGCGCTTTTGCCAGTCGGCAAGCGGTCAATGCAGGATCATCGGCGCTGCTCGCGGGAGAGAGCGTCCGCAAACAGGTGATCGCGCTTGCCGCGCGCGTGCTCGCCGTGGCGGAAGATGAGATCGAGCTCGAGGACGGCCGCGCGGTTGCCCGCGGCGGCAACAAACCCTCGATCGGATTCGGCGAGCTTGCGCGCATTGCCCAGGGCATACCGGGCGTTTCCTTCGAGCCCGGGCAAACCCCCGGGCTGGAGCACACGGCTTACTTCACGCCGCCTCAGGCCTCGCACTGCAACGGAACGCATGTCGCCGAGGTCGAAGTCGATCCCATCACGGGCGGTGTTACGATCCTCAAATATACGGTCGCGCATGACAGCGGAAATGTCATCAATCCCTTGATCGTCGATGGCCAGGTGCAGGGCGGCGTCGCGCACGGCATTGGCAACGCCTTGTTCGAGCGCATGCACTACGACAATGCTGCACAGCCGTTGACGACGACGTTTCAGGACTATCTCCTGCCCGCGGCTTCCGACGTGCCGGCCTGCCAGATCGAGCATGTGGAGACGCCGAACCCGCTCAACCCGCTCGGCGTCAAGGGTGCCGGCGAGGGCGGCACCATCCCTGCCCCCGCCGCGATTATTTCGGCAATCGAGGACGCGCTCTCCCCGTTCGGCGTGTACTTTACCGACATGCCGCTTACACCTGACCGGATCGTCACGGCGCTGCGCAACGCCGGAGCGTATGAGAAGCTCTCGCGCCCAATCTGATTGTAGGGCGGGTTACGCTGCGCGGTACTGGCTGATGCCAGTGCCGCTTTGCTAATCCGCCCTGCGGCCTATTGAATGAAAAGCATGACAGTGCATGCAACGCAGATGTTGGAGCAAGCCGGATGGCCATTGATGCAAAGTCGCGCCGATTGCGGTCCCAATTATGGTTCGACAATCCCGACAATCCCGGGATGACAGCGCTCTATCTCGAACGCTATCTCAATTTTGGGCTCACCCGTGAGGAGCTGACCTGCGGCAAGCCGATCGTCGGCATTGCGCAGAGCGGGTCGGACCTTTCCCCCTGCAATCGTCATCACATCGAGCTCGCCAAGCGGGTGCGCGAAGGAATTCGCGATGCGGGCGGCGTCGCCCTGGAGTTTCCTACCCATCCCATTCAAGAGACGGGTAAGCGTCCGACAGCGGCGCTCGACCGCAATCTGTCGTACCTCGGTCTAGTGGAAGTGTTGTTCGGCTATCCGCTCGATGGTGTCGTGCTCACGACCGGGTGTGACAAAACCACTCCCGCGGCGATCATGGCCGCAGCTACGGTCAATCTGCCCGCAATCGTGCTTTCCGGCGGGCCGATGCTCAACGGTTGGTGGAACGGCGAGCGCGCCGGATCAGGCACCGTGGTGTGGTGGGCGCGTCAGGAGCACGCGGCCGGGCGCATGAGCTATCGCGAGTTCGTTGATCTCGTGGCTTCGTCGGCGCCATCGGTGGGCCACTGCAACACCATGGGCACCGCCTCGACCATGAACGCGCTCGCCGAAGCGCTGGGAATGTCACTGCCCGGCTGCGCGGCCATTCCCGCCCCCTACAGAGAACGCGTGCAAATGGCCTATGAAACCGGCCGGCGGGCGGTGGAGATCGTGCGCGAGGACTTGAAGCCTTCCGATATCTTGACTCGCGAGGCCTTCGAGAACGCTATCGTCGCGTGCTCGGCCATCGGAGGATCCACGAATGCGCCCATCCACATCAACGCCATCGCACGCCATATCGGCGTTCCCCTTGCCATAAAGGAGTGGGAGACGATCGGCTTTGATGTGCCGCTGCTCGTGAACATGCAGCCGGCCGGCCATTATCTGGGTGAGGAATACTACCGCGCCGGAGGGCTGCCCGCGGTCATGCACGAGCTGCTCGCAGCCGATCGCATCCACGGCGATGCCCTGACCATCAACGGAAGGCGGATGGCGGACAATATTGCGAATGCAAAATCACGCGACCCGGACGTCATTCGTCCCTACGGCAATCCGCTCAAGGAACGTGCGGGATTCAAGATACTTGCAGGAAATTTATTCGACTCGGCGGTCATGAAGACGAGCGTGATCTCGCAGGAATTCAGCCAGCGCTATCTCTCGAACCCCGCCGATCCGAACGCGTTCGAGGGGCGTGCCATCGTGTTCGAGGGGCCCGAGGATTATCACACCCGCATCGAGGATCCGGCCTTGCAGATCGACGAGCGCACCATGCTGTTCATCCGTGGCGTGGGGCCCATCGGCTATCCCGGATCGGCGGAGGTGGTGAACATGCAGCCGCCGGCGACGCTGATCAAAAAAGGTATCACCTCGCTCCCCTGCATCGGGGATGGACGGCAATCCGGAACATCGGCATCGCCGTCCATAGTGAATGCATCTCCCGAATCGGCCGTGGGCGGAGGCCTTGCTCTCCTGCAAACCGGAGACCGCGTCCGCATCGATCTCAATAAAGGCACGGCAAACATCCTGATCGCAGATGCCGAGCTCGCGAAGCGGCGAGCTGGCTTGGCCGCACGCGCCGAGAGCTATCCGGCGAGCCAAACACCCTGGCAGGAAATACAGCGCGGAATGGTGGATCAGCTCGCGGAGGGAATGGTGCTCAAGCCAGCCGTAAAATATCAGCGCGTGGCAGAGAGCAGCGTTCCACGCGACAACCACTGAAGGAGGAACGGGCATGCCCGGACGTCTACAGAGCAAGCTGGCGCTTGTCACCGCCGCAGGACAAGGAATTGGCCGCGCCATTGCGGACGCCTTCATCGGCGAAGGCGCGACCGTGGTCGCAACGGATGTGGACGAGAAGAAGCTCGATGGATTGAACAGCCGCGCGCGGCTTAGGCTCGACGTGCGCTCCACGGATGCCGTCGAAACCCTGGTCAAAAATATCAGGGCCGAGCTCGGCAGCCCCGACGTGCTCGTCAACTGCGCCGGGTATGTGCATCACGGGAGCGTGCTCGACTGCTCAGAGCAGGACTGGGATTTTTCCTTCGACCTCAATGTCAAATCGATGCACCGGACCATAAAGGCGGTGCTGCCGGGCATGCTGGAGAAGAAATCAGGTGCCATCGTCAACATCTCTTCTGCCGTTTCTTCCATTCGAGGCGTTCCCGACCGTTACGCCTATGGTGCAACCAAGGCGGCCGTGATCGGCCTGACCAAGGCGGTGGCTGCCGATTTCATCAAGCGCGGCATTCGAGCAAACGCCATCTGCCCTGGCACGATCGAGTCACCCTCGCTGGAGGACCGCATAGGCGCTCAGGCGCAGGCGACAGGGAAATCCCTGGCCGAGATCGAACGGGCCTTTATCGAGCGTCAGCCCATGGGCCGGCTGGGCAGGCCTGACGAGGTGGCAGCGCTCGCCGTCTTCCTTTGCTCCGAGGAGGCAAGCTACATCACCGGTCAAGCCCATCTGGTGGATGGCGGGATGGCGCTTTAGGGCGAGAGATCAGGGTATTGCTCTCGTACGCGAAAGTCACCACATACGCATCGAACTGATTCTTCTAGCAAATTTCCCTTGCAGGTAATGGGCGCTGTGAATGGAACTTTCTTCGGGACCGCCTATTAAAGTCCGAGGGGTTTAGCCTGTCCCAAGTCAGTTCCTGAGTTTTCGCGCGGCCTGTGCCACCTTCCGCGCACCTAAGCAGACGACTCGTTGATCATGGCAATATCCAGCCGCGTCCCGCGCATTCCAGAGGACTTGGAACGCACAGCGATCCTGCTCGACGTCGATGGGACCATCCTGGATCTCGCGCCCACGCCGCGCGAAGTCTTTGTTCCCCATTCGTTGCGGGAGGTACTGGATCGCTTGCTCAACCGCACCGGGGGCGCTGTTGCCTTCGTCAGCGGCCGGCCCTTACAAGAGCTCGACCTGATCTTCTCACCCCTGCAGTTGCCCGCGATTGGCGGACATGGGGCGGAGATGCGCACAGTCCCGGGCGAAGCTGCAAAGGCGCCTCGACTGTCGCCGCTCGATCCTGACGTCAAGCGCAGGTTTGCTGCCATTGCCGAGGCGGGTCCGGGCATCATCCTGGAGGACAAGGGCTACTCCCTCGCGCTGCATTACCGTCTGGCGCCCGCTAAGGAGCCCCTGGTGCGGGAGGCTGCCGCCAAGATTTGCGCAAGCTTCGATGGCGGAGCGCTTGAGCTTCTGCCCGGCAAGCTCGTCCTGGAAATCAAGCAACGTGGGACCACCAAGGCGACCGCGGTACGTGAATTGATGACGCAATCGCCTTTTCGCGGCCGCCGCCCGATCTTCATCGGCGACGACGTGACTGATCTCAGCGTGTTCGCGATCATGCCCGAGCTGAACGGGATCAGCATTTCGGTGGGCCAGACCATCGCCGGCGTGGATTTTTGCTTCGACCAGCCAGCTGACGTTCGGCGCTGGCTAGATGAGACGTCCAGAGCTGGCGAATTTGCCACCTCATGAGGGATCACGGACTCGATCTCGCGGTCATCGGAAACGGGCGGACGGCGGCGCTGCTCGATCCCGAGGCACGGCTGGTGTGGTGGTGCTACCCGCGCTTCGACAGCGATCCCGTCTTCTGCCGCCTGGTCAGTGGCGAGGAGGAAAAGGGATTCACCGACGTCCTGCTCGACGGGCTGGTTGACTTTCAATCGGAATATCTGCGCAACACCGCCGTGGTCACCACGGTGGTAACCGACGAGCAGGGTGGCGCGGTGCGCATCACGGACTTTGCACCCCGGCATCGTCAATTCGGCCGGGTTTTCCGTCCCCCCCAACTCGTGAGAATCATCGAGCCCATTGCAGGGCTGCCGCGCGTTACCATCCGTTTCCGCCCGACACATGATTATGGTCATCCATTCATGCATCATTCGATGGGCAGCAACCATATCCGTTTTCTGCACGAGGGATTTGTCATCCGGCTCACCAGCGACGCTCCGCTCTCCTATATCGAGCGCGAGGCTCCCTTCGTGCTGACCCGGCCGTTGCATCTCGTGTTCGGAATTGACGAGCCGTTCCAGGGTGATCTGGCGACGACCTGCCGGGAATTCTGCGATCGCACCATCGATTATTGGCTGGACTGGTCGCGGGGACTCTCGATCTCCTACGACTGGCAGGATGAAATCATCCGCGCCGCCATTACGCTCAAGCTCAGCAATTTCGAGGAGACCGGCGGCATCATCGCAGCCCATACCACCTCGATCCCCGAGGCCCCCGGCTCAGGCCGCAACTGGGACTACCGTTATTGCTGGCTGCGCGATGCCTATTTCGTGGTCAAGGCGCTCAACCGCATCGGGGCGACGCAGACCATGGAGGATTTCATTTCATTCACGCTGAGCATCGCCTCAAATCCGACCGAGCAAATGCGACCGGTATACGGCGTCGTTCCCGTCGACCCGATGGATGAAAAAGTAGCCGGTGAGCTTAAGGGATATCGCGGCGACGGGCCTGTGCGCATCGGCAACGCGGCCGCGGAGCAGGTGCAGAACGACACCTACGGCAGCATCATCCTCGCCGCCATGCCGATGTTTTACGATCGCCGTCTGCCGCGACTGGGCGACGAAGGACTGTTTCGGCTGTTGGAGACGCTCGGAGCACGCGCCGGCGAGCTCGCTTTGGAGGCGGACAACGGCATTTGGGAATATCGGGGGCGACAGCGCATTCATACCCATTCAACCGCGATGTGCTGGGCAGGGTGTCACCGCCTTGCTGCGATCGCATCTCAATTGGGCCTCGAGGACCGAGCCGCCTATTGGAACGCGGTAGCCGAACCCGTCCTCAACTCACTCCTCCAATCCGCCTGGAACGAGAAACGGCAGGCCTTTACCGCGGCCTTCGGCTCGGACGACCTTGACGCAAGCGTTCTACTCCTGCCCGACCTCGGAGTGATCGAGGCGGACGATCCGCGTTTCATCAGTACGGTAAAAGCGTTGGAGCGCGAACTTTTGCGCGAAAAGCACGTTATGCGTTACGCCGCGGCGGACGATTTCGGATTGCCGGCAACTGCTTTCCTGATCTGCCGCTTCTGGCTGGTGGACGCCTGGTGGTCCCTTGGTCGTCGCGCCGAGGCACATGATCTCTTCGTCGATGCGTTGGCACACCGCAATCGTTATGGCCTACTATCGGAGGATATCGACCCGCAAACCGGTGCCTTGTGGGGGAATTTTCCCCAGACTTACTCGATGGCCGGCCTGATCTTGAGCGCGATGCGGTTGTCACGAAGCTGGGAGGACCGATATTGGCGCGGCTGATTGTGGTTTCAAATCGGGTTGCCGTCCCGACCCGCGATGGCAACAATCATGCCGGCGGTCTGGCCGTCGCGGTGCGCTCGCTCCTCAAACGGCATGGCGGACTCTGGTTTGGCTGGAGCGGGACCGTCGCGAGCGACGAGGAAGTTACCGTCCGGACCATTCGCCAGGGCGGTCTGACATACGTCGTTACCGACCTCGCTGAAGCGGATTACCAGGAATATTACAACGGCTTTGCCAACCGCGTTTTGTGGCCGATCCTTCACTACCGGCTTGACCTTGCGCTCTTTTCGCGCCGCGATCTCAGCGGCTATCGCCGCGTCAACGTGCACTTCGCCAATCGGCTGAGCAGCCTGCTTAGCCCGGACGATATCGTGTGGGTGCACGACTATCATCTCATTCCGTTGGCCAAGATGCTGCGCGAGCGTGGCCATCGCAACCGGATCGGGTTCTTCCTGCATGTACCGTTCCCTCCGCCTGAGATCCTCACCGCCTTGCCGCATCACGAATGGGTGATACCGCAATTGAGCGCGTACGACCTGGTGGGATTTCAAACTGAAAACGACGCGACCAACTGTGCACGCTATCTCGAAAATGAATGCCGGCTGCAGAAACGTGGAGCCTACGAGTTTCAGAACGACGAGCGCACCGTACGCATCGGCGTATTCCCCATCGGGATAGAGGCGGAAGAGTTCAGTCGGCTTGCGCGGCGATCGATACGCTCGCCACTGGTGCGCAATCTCGTGGAGAGCCTTGCCGGGCGCGCGATGATGATCGGCGTCGACCGACTGGATTATTCAAAGGGGCTCGCAGAGCGCATGGACGCTTTCGAGCGATTTCTCGCGATCTATCCGGATTGGCGCGGCAAGGTGACCTATCTGCAGATCACGCCGAAGAGCCGCTCCGAGATCCAGGAATACGCCGAGATGGAGCGTACGATCAGCGAAGCGGCCGGGCGTATCAATGGCACCTATGGGGAAGTCGCATGGACCCCCATTCGTTATGTGAACCGCGCCTACAGCCGCAGCGTTCTGGCCGGGCTCTTCCGGTCAGCGCGGGCAGGACTGGTCACACCGCTGCGCGACGGCATGAATCTCGTGGCCAAGGAATACGTTGCCGCGCAGGATTCTGAGGACCCGGGCATGCTTATTCTGTCGCGCTTTGCGGGAGCAGCCGCGGAGCTCAATGCAGCGCTGCTGGTCAATCCCTACGATCCGGAGGCGGTCGCCACGTCCATTTCGCATGCGCTCTCGATGCCGCTTGAGGAGCGCCGCAGTCGTCACAAGGCGTTGTTTCAGCTGATCTCCGACAATGATCTCAAGTCGTGGGGGGAGCTGTTCATTGCCTCATTGACCAGGGATGCGGATTTGCCTTCGTGGCAAGAGCATCTTGGCATACGGCTGGGCTCCAGTGTCGCATAGCCGGAGCTTGCTCAGGTCTCCGCTGCCACCCGTTGCCTTGCCTCGGCCGAGCGAAACGCGCGGCGCGCACATCCCCTGCCGCCTTCAAGTCACTTCAACGGGAACCGGCTCTGGTTCTCCATTACCAGTCCACGGCGATCCCAGAAATCAGGGAAGAGACCGCCCAAGCCCTCCGTGAGAAGGAACCTTTCGCAGCGCGTGACGTTGGGGCGAGAGTCGGTCCTGTGGAGAATGAACCCCATGAGAATTGCGCAGATTGGGCCGCTGATGGAGAGCGTGCCCCCCCGGCTTTATGGCGGGACGGAGCGAATCGCGGCTTACCTGACCGAGGAGCTGGTCCAACTGGGCCACGAGGTCACGTTGTTTGCGAGCGGCGACTCGATCACCAGCGCGAAACTGGTTCCTTGCGTGCCCATGGCGCTGCGGCTCGATTCAAATGTGCGCGATCCCATCCCTTACTACATGCTGATGCTGGACCGGGTGCGGGAGCGGGTGGACGACTTCGACATCCTCCATTTCCACATCGACCAATTCCACTTCCCGCTGTTCCGCCCCATAGCCAATCGCACCCTGACCACCCTGCATGGGCGTCAGGATCTGCACGATCTCAAGCCGCTTTATGTCGGGTTCAGCGAGATGCCGCTGGTGTCGATCTCCAACGACCAGCGCAAGCCGATCTTGGGCAGCAACTTCGTGGCGACGGTTTACCACGGCCTCCCCTCGAATCTGCTCGAGCCTACGTACCACGCGCGCGGCGGCTATCTGGCGTTTCTTGGCCGGATATCGCCAGAGAAAAGGCCCGATTATGCTATCCGCATTGCACAAGCCCTAGGCATGCCGCTCAAGATCGCCGCAAAAATCGACAAAGTGGATGAAGCCTACTTTCGCGAGCAAATCGCGCCGCTGCTGAGCGGGCCTGGGATCGAATACATCGGCGAGATCAATGAGCTCGGGAAGAGCGAGTTTCTCGGCGGCGCGAGCGCGCTGCTGTTTCCGGTCGATTGGCCGGAGCCCTTCGGCCTGGTGATGATCGAGGCCATGGCGTGCGGCACGCCCGTGCTCGCATTCCGCCGAGGCTCGGTGCCCGAGATCATAGATCCTGGCATTACCGGCGTGATCGTCGATTCTGTCGATGAAGCCGTACGCGCCCTCCCGCGCGTTCTGACGCTCGACCGGCGCAAGGTCCGCCGCCAGTTTGAGCAGCGCTTCAGCGCAACCCGCATGGCCAAGGACTATTTGCAGGTGTATCGTTCGCTGCTGGAGCGGACGTCGACGGTGGAGCAGGTCCCGGACATCGCTCCGCTGCAACCGGTCCTGGAGGGGATGAATTAACAGGGATTTCATGGCGACCGGGAGCGCCGCCCTTCCGAAACGCTTTCAGGATCACGTTGCCGAGGCGCCGTTCTACATTCCTGCAACGGCCGCCGCCGCTCGCCCCCGGCACGTCCTCAAACACGATAACACCTTCATCGTCCTCGACGGCAACGGCGATCTTGGCGCTTCCGCCGGAGGGCCGGACGGCCTCTTTCATTGTGACACTCGCTTTCTCTCCTATCTCGAATTTCTGCTCAATGGCATGCAGCCCTTGCCGCTCGGAGCGAACGTCCGTGACGACAACACGCTGCTGACGATCGATCTGACCAATCCCGACATCTATTTTGAAAACCATCTCGTCCTTCCCAAGGACACTCTCCACGTCGTCCGCACGGTGTTCCTCTTGCCCGATGCGGCCTACCAGCGTCTGGCGATCCGCAATCATGGGGATGCCCCCGTATCCTTGCGGTTGACGATGCTGTTCGACGGGGATTTCGCGGATCTCTTCGAGGTGCGTGGCATGCACCGGACGAAGCGTGGTACCATCACCCGGCAAGCGTCGCGGCGGAGCACGGCCTGCCTTGCGTATTGCGGCATCGACGGCAAGCTGCGCCAAACCGTCCTGCGCTTTGATCCGGCTCCTGCCGAGCTCAGCGAAACTGCGGCAGGGTATTCACTTGATCTTGCGCCGAAGCATAGCGCTGCGATCTCTCTTGCAATCGGCTGCGGCATGCCCGATCCGCCAAAGCCGGTGTCGCCTGTGCGAGCCTTGCGAGCCGTGCACCGTAGCAGGCGCGCGGCCTCTCGAGGCATCTGCACGGTGGAGACCTCGAACGACGTTCTCAATGAGGTGCTCTGCCGCTCGATGTCCGATCTCTACATGCTGATCAGCGATACGCCGCAGGGCCCTTATCCTTATGCCGGCATTCCCTGGTATTCGACCACGTTCGGGCGTGATGGCCTGATCACTGCCATGCAGATGCTCTGGCTCGACTCGCGCATTGCACAGGGGGTACTGCGGCGTCTCTCGGCCTATCAGGCCAAGACCCACGACCCCGCGTCGGACGCGCAGCCCGGCAAGATCCTGCACGAGATGCGCAACGGCGAGATGGCCGCATTGCGAGAAGTCCCGTTCGGCCTCTATTACGGCAGCATCGACTCTACACCGCTGTTCGTCATGCTGGCGTGTCTCTATGCGGAGCGCACCGGGGATCAGGCAACACTTGCCGAGCTCTGGCCCGCTGTCGAGGCGGCGCTTGCATGGATGGACGAGTCAGGGGACCAGGATGGCGACGGGTTCCTGGAATACAGTCGGGAGACGGAGGACGGCCTTGCCAACCAGGGCTGGAAGGATTCACAGGATGCGATCTTTCACGCCGATGGCAGGCTTGCCGAAGGCCCCATCGCGCTCGCCGAAGTGCAGGGCTACGCCTATTGCGCAAAGCGTCTGGCCGCGCGCAGCGCGCAGCGCCTCGGACGCGCCGATCAGGCCAAGGCTCTCGATGCAGCTGCGGATCGCCTCGCCGAACGTTTCGACGCGAGCTTCTGGTGTCCGGAAATCGGGATGTACGCACTCGCGCTCGACGGGGCGAAACAGCAGTGCCGGGTGCGCAGCTCCAACGCAGGACAGGTTCTTTTCAGCGGCATTGCTGACGCCCACCGGGCGCGCGAGGTCGGCGAGGCGATGATGGGGCCGAAGTTTTTTTCCGGATGGGGCATTCGCACCATTGCAAGCACGGAGTCCCGCTACAATCCGATGTCATACCACAACGGATCGGTGTGGCCGCACGACAATGCTTTGATCGCGCTCGGGCTTGCGCGCTACGGCTTGCGCAACGCGGTGCAGCGCCTCTTCAAGGGCTTGTTCGATGCGGCAGCCTATATGGAGCTGCGCCGATTGCCGGAACTGTTCTGCGGCTTCCAGCGGGGCCACGGTCGCGGGCCAACGCACTATCCCGTTGCGTGCTCGCCCCAGGCTTGGGCGAGCGCGACGCCGTTTACCCTGATCGAAGCGTCGCTGGGGCTGCAGTTTCATCCCGATGCAAACGAGATCCGTTTGCTCAACCCCTGCCTGCCATCCTTTCTGGACGAAATGGTCCTGCGCGACTTGCGGCTCAATGCGGCGAGCGTCGATATCAGGCTCCACCGTCACGGGGATGATGTGTCGGTCGAGGTGCTTGAACGGCGAGGACAGGTTCAGGTCTCCGTCGTGTTCGGCTGACCCTTGTAGAGGTCGATGATCTCGATGCAGTTGCCGTCGGGATCATGGAAATAGGCGTGTCGACCGGGGAATGTGGTGTGACCCTCATCGGAGTATCTCACCAGCGGAATACCGCGCGCGGCCAGAATCGCCAGCGCGCGATCAAATTCGGACGCCTCGACCATGAAAGCATGATGATGCGCATCCTCGCCCGGGTTATTCGGGTTGACGTGGTGGGGAATCCTCGCGAGCACGAAATAGCCGGCGCCGCATTGCATGAATGAATAGCGCTCGTTCGAGCGCAGGTGCCGACAGCCGAGCAGTCCCGAATAGAATTGCGCGGCGGCGATGTGATCACGCACCCCGATGGTGAAATGCAGGACCCCGGTGGTCCTGATCGTATCCGAAGCCGCTACCGTGCGGGCCGCAACACCTGCGTCCATGATCGACCTTCCCCGTTGATCGCATGATAGGCGAATTTGGGGGATGTGGTAGCGCATGTGTACTAAGAGCGCCGGGCAGTCGCCTGGCGCTCTTTTGCTGGGGAAATCCCGCTCGGATCTAGGCCGCCGCCGCAGGTGCCATGGCGCACTGCCCGAGCGTCTTCTGCCAAGCCGGCAATGCCCGCAGGCTCGCGTACCAGCGCTTGATCTCGCCGTACTGCGCGATTGGATAATAAGCCATGTCGGCGAGATTCATTGATGCGCCGATCGAGAAGTCGGCAAGGGTGAGCGTCTCTCCCGTGATGAACTTTCTGCCCCTGAGCTGATCGTCCAGGACCTTCGCCGCGCGATGGAAGTTTTCGGCGCCCTTGGCAATCGCCGCCTGATCAGGTTCGCCGCTCTTGAGCACGATCGGCTTGACCAGGTGTTCGAAAATAAATACGGCGCAGCCCGGGTCCCAGTGGCAGACGTCCCAGAATTGCCAGCGCGTCACGTCGAGGCGACCCCGCTCGTCTCGCGGCAGTAGACCGCTCTCCGGCTTCTTGCCCGCAAGATATTGCAGGATGGCACCGGATTCCCACAGCACATAGTCGCCATCCTTCAGCGTCGGCATCCGCATGTTGGGATTGAGCGCGGCGTATTGCGGCGCCTTCTGCTCGCCCTTCACCAGATCGACGATACGCAGCGTAGTCTCGATGCCGAGATGGTTCGCTACCACCATCGCCTTGAAGGCGCGGGGACTCGGCGGAAAGACGTAAAGCTCGATGGTCATAATCTACTCCCTTTCTGACGCGTTGAGATTGGCATGATCGAGGTACGAAATTGTGTCACTTGACCTCAAGCGGTCTCTACATGCTGCTTGAACCGCTCCAGCATTCCGGGCCAGCCCCGCTCGACATCATTGCGCATGGACTCGCCGGCTTCTGCTCCCATCTGCTCGAATTTCCGATGCTCGAGCTCGACGCGGGTTGCGTTCGCGCCTTCGGCGATGAACCTCACTTCGACCTCGGAGTTCACCGTGCTATCTGGCTTCCATTGGCTGTTGATGTCCCAGGTCATGACAAACCGTCTGGGCGGCTCCCAGACGATGATCTTGCCTACCGTGGCCTGCGAGCCATCTTCCGAAAGTTCATACCAGCGGCCGCCGAGGCGGGTTTCCATGACCACTGCCTTCATCGGCTTTTTCCCGATCCCATGGTCACGCGGCCACCAGCGCCCCAGCCCGGAAGTGAACACTTCGAATGCGTGCGCCTGCGTTGCGTTGACGCGAATGCTCTTGCTCACAGGCGCAATCTTCACCCTCGCTGTCATTGTCATTTGGGTTTGTCCTTCCGTTCGCTCGTTTGCATTTCGACTTCGGCTTTGAACTCCGTCAGAGCCTTATCCCAGAACTGGTCGACCCACGCGCGCAACGCACCCAGACCATTCGGGTCGATGTAATAGACGCGGCGTGTGCCCTCCGGCCGGTCCGCCACGAGACCTGCCTCCTTCAACACTTTCAGATGCTGCGACACGGCCGGACGGCTGACCGGCATCCTGCGGGCGATCGCACCGACCGCTTGCGGGCCGGACTTCAACCGCTCGAATATGCGCCTGCGGGTCGGATCTGCCAGAGCCGCGAACCTATTTCGGTAAGCCATGACTTACCGTAAGCTATGGCTTACGTAATGTCAACCTGGATCCGTGCAACAGCATCCGTCCTCGGTTTGAAGATGAGCTTCAAGACGCAGTCGATCGTGCCCACGCTCATTTCGGTGACTTCTCCGGCCTGTTGCGCCGGCAATCGGTTAGCCGCGTGAGCGGACGGGACGGTACGTTCCCGACCCCGGCACGGACACGCGTGAGTCGAACCTTCGCCGGGTGCGCTCGCCTGCGGCGGGGCCCGGCGCGAGAGCGTATTCCGGGCCCGTAATCGGGCGCCCGGTGACGCTGTCGACGAGCACCGGATCCACCGCCGCACCCGTCCTGGTATCGACGAGCAACACGCTCGGTCCTTCGGGGGCGAAATGCTTGTTGCCCCATGCGAGGAGCGCAATCAGGATAGGCTGAAAGTCGCGCGCGCGCGCGGTCGGTACGTATTCGTCCCGGGGCGGCCGTTCGCTGTAGCGCCGGCGTTCGAGCAAGCCCGCCGCAACCAGCGCATTGAGCCGCCGCGCGAGCATGTTCGGCGCAATCCCGAGACTCTTCTGAAACTGATCGAACCGCGTGAGCCCATGCAACGCATCGCGCAGAATAAGAATGCTCCACCACTCGCCCACGTGCTCGAGACTGCGGGCGATCGGACATGGCATCTGGTCGAAGCTCTTTCGCTGCATTGACACTCAATAGGGCAATTACTATCATCATGCAAGCTAGTAGGACATGGCAACCGCAATGGCTCAGGCGAAGTCAGACCGCACGACCTTCTTTCTCGAGGATCTGCAGGTAGGCCAACGCTTTGCAAGTGCCTCGCATACGGTGGACGAGGTGCAAATCAAACGATTTGCGGCAGAATATGACCCCCAACCCTTTCATCTCGACGGCGAGGCCGCAAAGGCCACCCTGTTCAGTGGATTGGCGGCGAGCGGATGGCACACTATGGCGATCACGATGAAGTTGCTCGTGGAGTCCGGGCTGCCGCTTGCCGGCGGAATCATCGGGACGGGAGGAGAGATCAGCTGGCCCAAGCCCACCCGGCCGGGGGACACGCTCACGGTGCTCAGCGAGATCGAAGAAGTGACCCCATCGCGCTCGCGTCCCGATCGGGGAAGGATTCGCGTGCGCAACGAAACCCGCAACCAGCACGGCGAGATCGTCCAGATCCTGATTGCAAAGCTGATCGTCCCAACTCGCAGTACCACCGCTGCTGGATCTGCGTTACCCCAGTCCCGTGTCGCAGTTGCAGACCCGACCGAACCCTAGAGATACCCAGCCCCTGCTGATTTAAGGCTGTTTCATGGCGCAAGAACGCAGTTTCTGGATACCGGTCATCTGCGGGGGGATCATACTTACGCTTGGCATCGGCGCGCGGCAGAGCTTTGGAATCTTTCAGAAGCCGATTGCAACCGACCTCAATGTCGGGCGCGAGCTGTGGTCGTTTGCCAACGCATTTGCCTTGTTGCTGATGGGACTGTTCTCGCCCTTCGCGGGCAATCTGGCGGACCGTTTTGGGACCGCGCGCACTGTTGCGGGCGGCGGTGTGCTCTACGTCATCGGCATGTTCATGATTGCGGCAGCAAGCGAAGGAGTGCTGCTCACGCTCGGTAACGCGCTCGTCGGGATCGGCATGTCCGCGGCGGGTTTCGGGCCCATTCTGGGAGCAATCGGCCGGGAGACGCCGGCCGCGTGGCGCTCGAGCGCGCTCGGTATCGCCACCGCAGGCGGCTCGTTCGGTCAGTTCGCCATCGTCCCTTTTGCCTCGATCCTGCAAAACCTGCTGGACGATTGGCATTCGACCATGTTCGTCCTTGGGGTCGTCTCGGTGGCCATGATTCCGCTCGCCTTCGGATTGCGTGAAAATCGCGTGGCCGTCACAAGCACCACGGGCGCAATGCGCACCCAAAGCGCCAAAGATGCGCTGCAGGAGGCATTTCAAACCCAAGGCTTTTGCCTGCTCACAATCGGCTTTTTTGTCTGCGGCTTTCATGTGGCATTCATCGGACTGCATCTTCCATCCTACATTTCCGACCACGCGGTGAGCCTGTCACTGTTCGGGCATCCGGTTTCCGCAGTCGAGCTCGGTGGTTGGGCGATCGGACTCGTCGGTCTGTTCAATATCTTTGGCTCGCTCCTGTGGGGATGGCTTGGCGGGCGGCATGCGCGCAAGGACATGCTGGCGCTGCTCTATGCGCTGCGCGCCCTCGCCTTCCTGCTGTTCCTGGCTCTGCCGCTGACTTGGTTCTCCGTGCTTGCCTTCGCGGGGTCGCTGGGCTTTCTGTGGCTCGGAACTGTCCCTCTCACCAGCGGGCTGGTCGGCTACATGTTCGGGCCGGTGCACGTATCAATGCTGTGGGGAATCGTATTCTTCAGCCACCAGCTCGGCAGTTTCCTGGGCGGCTGGGGCGCCGGGAGGCTCTACGATATCCAGGGTAATTACGATGTGATGTGGTGGATAGCGGTCGGGCTTGGTGTGTTCGCCGCGATCATTCACTGGCTTATTCGCGAGCGGCCTGTCGCTCGACTGGTACCTGCAGTCGCAACAGCATGATCGATGTTCGCCCTGACGCCATGG
>DATBYX010000112.1:0-2091 GCA_036513475.1 Xanthobacteraceae bacterium
TGCCGTGCACGACCGTGCAGAAGATGATGGGGGCAATCAGCATCTTGATAAGCTTGATGAAGCCGTCGCCCAGCGGCTTCATCTGCTCGCCTATCTGAGGATAGAAGTGACCGAGCAGCACTCCGAGAATGATCGCGGTCAGTACCTGAAAGTAAAGGTGGGCGTAGAGCGGCTTGCGCGACGCAGCCGCCGTCGTCCCGGTGCTGGCCTCCATGGCGTTTCTCCCTGCAGCCGCGCGCAACTCTGGTCTCGTCGTCCGCATCCGTCAATGGCATGGGGGCTCGTTGCCCGCATCCCGAACTAGAACGCAAGGACGCTATTAGCTCCCGGCCAAACAGCCGGATTTCGTCACGCTCTCCGAGGCCTGGCTCGCCGCGTCCAATGCATTTCGACCTCGGTTAAACCTTGCTAGGCTGCCCTACCAGCTCGAACGGGGTCTGGCATGGATCTGCTGAAGCGACTTAAGGAAACGCCGCTGCCGTTCGCGGCACTCCTCGGGATCGAAATTATCAGTGCCGCATCGGACAGGATCGTGGCCGAAATGACGGTACGCCGCGAGCTCTGCACCCGGCCGGATGTGCTGCACGGCGGGGCTCTCATGGCTTTTGCAGACACGCTGGGTGCGCTCGGAACGCTGGCAAACCTCACCGAGGGGAGCGGCACTGCCACGATCGAAAGCAAGACCAACTTCATCAGCTCCGCGCCAGTGGGCGCGCGAATCGTTGGTGAAGCTACACCCCTGCACCGCGGGAGCCGAACCATGGTATGGCAGACGCGGATCACCAACGCCGAAGGCAAGCTCGTAGCAATGGTCACCCAAACACAACTTATCTTCCCAAAACCGGCCAAATCCCCCCAGTGAGGCAATGCAACACGGTTTGTTTCTCCATTACGCGCATCGCGGCGATTGCGCGTATTTCTCAACCCGCACCGCAGGAGCGGAGATACCTAGTGCAGAATTGTCACACTGCTCCGATTCTTCCGAGGAGGACCCTGGTCGCCGTGGATGGCTGCCCAAGTGATGCCAACTTGGCGTGTTTACATGTGCGTAAGGAATTCCAACGGGGGATCATACATGACGATGGTTCTTTTTGTGGCGACCGTGGCCTTGCTCAGTTTTGGGTATATCCCGTCTCTGGACGACTGATACCTACTGTGGCCGGATCTTGCTCTTCTCGACCACTTCGCCCCATTTCGTGATTTCCGTCACGATGTATTTGCCGAACTCGGCTGAGCTCATTTCCACCGCCGAGGCGCCTTCACGCGCGAATTGCTCCTGCAGGTTCGGCGACTGCAGGGCCGCGTGAACGTCGTTCTTCAACTTCTCGACTATCGGTGACGGCGTCCCGGTTGGTGCAACAATGCCCCACCAATTGTTCGCCTCGTAGCCCGGCACGCCGGCTTCGGCGATTGTCGGGACATCGGGCAGCACCGGACTGCGCTGCGGGCCGCCCGTTCCCAGCGGCTTGAGTTGCCCCGATTGGATAAAAGGCGTGGTCTGAATCAGCGAGCTGAAAATGATGTTGACGTGGCCGCTGATTACGTCGGTCATCGCGGGCCCGCCCCCTTTATAGGGCACGTGTAGAATGTCGGCGCCCGCCATCAGCTTGAACAGCTCGCCGCCGAGATGCTGGAAAGTGCCGATACCGGCAGACGCGTATTCCAGCTCGCCCGGCTTCTGCTGGGCCAGCCTGATCAGGTCCTTGACCGAGCTGACGGGAAGACGCGGGTTGATCGCGAGCACATTTGGTCCGGTTGCTAGAATAGTGACGGGCGCGAACGATTTGACGGGGTCGTAATTGAGCTTGTACAGCGCAGGATTGACCGCATGCGCGATGGATACGATCAAAAGCGTATAGCCGTCCGGCGCCGCAGTGGCCGCAGCTTCGGTCCCGATCACGCCTCCGGCTCCCCCGCGGTTATCGACAAAGACCTGCTGCCCCAGACGCTGGCTGAGCTGGCTGGCAACAAGACGCCCGACCACGTCATTGCTGCCGCCGGCCGGGAACGGGACGATCAGTCGCACGGGTCGGGTCGGATAATCCTCGGCAGCTACAATCGATGAGAGCGCGAAGACCAGAATTGCAGAAC
>DATBYX010000113.1:0-3993 GCA_036513475.1 Xanthobacteraceae bacterium
CTCTATCTTGCAGCCTTCCTCGATGGCACCGAAGTGAGGACGATCGAGAGTCTCGCGGATGGGGACAAGCTCAGTCCGGTGCAGGAAGCCTTCATAGAGGCCGGCGCGTTTCAGTGCGGGTATTGCACGCCGGGTTTTATCTTGATGGCGACCCAGCTGCTGGATGAAAACCCAGACCCCGACGAGGATGAGATCAAGCATTACCTCTCCGGTAATCTGTGCCGTTGCGCGGCATATCCGGAGATCATCAAGGCGGTCAAGATCGCCGCGCGCAAGCGCAAGGGGGAATGAACAGCGAGCGTCGAGCTCGCAAAAGGACCACCCGCATGCATCATGAGCCCATGCATGTCGAGACCGATGTCCTGATCATAGGATCGGGTGGCGCCGGCATGTACGCCGCGATCGAAGCAGCGCGCGCGGGCTGCAGCGTTTTATTGGCCGATCGCAGTCTCATCGGGCGCGGTGGCGCGACGGTGATGGCGCAGATGACGGTCGCCGTCGCGCTCGCGTCCGAGACGCCCGATCACTGGCGCCATCACTATGAGGATACCCTCGCGGCCGGCCGCGGACTATGTGACGAGCGGCTTGCGCAGCTCCTCTGCGAGGAAGGTCCCGAATGCATCCGGGAAATGGACGCGTGGAGGATCGGATGGGCACGCAAGAACGGTCGGATCGCGCAGGCATTCGCTCCGGGACACGATCGCCCGCGTTGCGTCTATGTCGATTTTCTCAACACCGGGCCCGCGGTCTCCAAGACCCTGCGCGGTGTGATCACGCGGACCGGCGGCATCCGCAAAGCGGGCGATCTCCTGATCGTCGATCTCGTCCGTGTGAAGGGAGAGATCGCAGGCGCAGTGGCACTGCATCTCGCCAGCGGTTGCGCCGTGACCATTGCCGCCAAAGCAACCATTCTCGCAACCGGGGGGCTTACCCGGCTCTACCGCCGCAACAGTGCTTCCGCCAATATGGGCGGCGATGGCTACGCGCTCGCCCTGCGCGCGGGCGTCGCGCTCATCGACATGGAGTTCGTGCAGTTCTTTCCCATCGGCCACCTTGCGCCGCGCCTCATCGGCATGGATCCCATCATGTGGGATCCGTTTCGCTACAAGCTCGGCGGGCGTCTGCTCAACAGCGAGGGCGAGGAATTCACCGCGCGTTACGGCGTGAGCGAGGACGGCCGCTACGTGACCACGCGCGACGTCGCCACCTACGCCATCATCAAGGAGGTGGAGGCCGGTCGCGGATCCCCCCACGGCGGAGCGTTCCTGAGCTTTCAGCATTGCTCCGAGACGAGCCTGCGCGAAGCCTTCGGACCGGTCATCGACCGCCTCGCAAAGAACCATATCGATCTGACCAGGATGCCGGTCGAGGTTGCGCCCATCGCGCACTACCACATGGGGGGCATCGTTGCGAACGAGCGCATGATGACCGAGGTGCCGGGCCTGCTCGTCGCCGGAGAGGCGGTGGGCGGCGCGAACGGCGCCAACAGACTTTCAGGCAACGCTATTACCGAGGCCCTGGTATTTGGCCGGCGCGCCGGGCGCAGCGCCTCGCAGCGGGCGAGGGCGATGCGGGTACATTCCTTCCAAGCGCAAGCGGCGCGCTCCGCTCTCGATCTCGTGCGTGCTGAGCCAAAGCAGGGCGACATCAACACCGCCGCCATGATCGAACGCCTGCAAGGGGTCATGGCGAACGACGTCGGGCCGTTCCGGACGCAGGCGAAGCTTACGCGCGCGCTGAGCAGCATCGAGGAAATGATGCGTGCGCTCGGCGAGCGGCCGATCGGCGATTCTGGTGCCTTTGATCTACGTCGGCTCGAATGGTTCGATCTGCGGAACATGCTCCTTGTGGCGCGCGCGGTAGCAACGGCTGCGGTTGCGCGCAGCGAAAGCCGCGGCGCACACCAGCGCGAGGATTTTCCGGAAATGCTGCCGGCCTGGCAGTTCAATCAGCTCGCGCGATGGGACGAGCACGGCATCACGCTCGCCAAGACACGCGCCGCAATGCACGCAGCAGCGCAATGAGGGCAATCGCAAAGCTCAAGATCTGGCGCGGCACGGCGAGCGCGACAGGCCGCTGGACGACCTACGAGGTGCCCTTCGAGCCGGGCCAATCCGTGCTCGACGGATTACGCTGGATCCGGGCGAATTTGGACCCTGGCCTCGCCATCCGCTTTTCCTGCATCAACGCGAATGCTTGCAAGGAATGCATGATGGAGCTTGACGACCAAACCGTCTATGCCTGCACCGCGCGCCTCGAGCCGCGCGAGATGATACTGCAGCCCCTCTCCAACAAGCGGCTTGTGCGTGATCTCGTCACCGAGATCGCCCCGCCCGCAGAACGGTTGTTGAAATGATGTTGCACGCCCGACCCAATGAGATGTCCGTTGAGCGCAAGCCGGCAGCGTTTGCGGACCTGCGCGGTTGGATCGCCGCGCTGGAAGCGCAAGACGAGCTCGCCAACATCAATGCCGAGGTGGATTGGAATATCGAGCTTGGCACGATCATGCGGCTGGCGCAGGGTCCGGGCACGGGAAAGGCTCTGCTCTTCAACAACATCAAGGACTACAACAAGCCGACCAGTCGGTGCCGTCGCATCTTCGGCTCCGGGCTCAACAGCTATCGCCGCGTCGCCATGCTGCTGGGCCTGCCGCCGGACACCCATCCGCGCGAGCTGGTGAAGATCGGGCGCAGCGTGCTTACCGGTAGCGTTCCGCCGAAGATCGTGGCCAGCGGACCGGTCAAGGAGAACATCCTCAAGGGCCCCGACATCGATCTCTACGAGTTTCCCTCACCGCATTGGAATCGGCTTGACGGTGGCCGTTATCTCCTCACTTACGGCGGCTGCGTTACCAAAGATCCCGATACCGGCGTGATGAATGTCGGGATCTACCGCGGGATGGTTGCGAGCCATGATCGCATTCCCATTCTGGTGTGGCGCGCGCAGCATATCGGCCATCACTACACTGCGTGGCAGAACGGCGGCGAGGCGGAGATGCCTATCGCGGTGGCGATCGGCTGGGAACCGTCGCTCGGTTTCTGCGCCGGCGCGCCGGTGGCAAAAGGTGTGTGCGAATACGATGTGATGGGCGCGATCCGCGGCGCTCCGGTCGAGCTGGTGAAATGCGAGACCGTGGACCTCTACGTGCCGGCAACCGCGGAGATCGTGATCGAAGGTTATCTCGGCCTCGATCCCGATACGTACATCATGGAAGGCCCTTACGCCGAGTTCACCGGTTATCTCGCCGGCGACCGCTCGCCCAAACCTGCGATGCGCGTCACCTGCATCACCCATCGCAACGACCCGATCCTGCGCGGCACGATCGAGGGAGCGATGCCCGGCAGCTATTCGGAAAACTCGATCTGCTCCTCGATCATGCGCGCGGCGACGGCGTGGAACGTGCTCGATCGCGCCGGGGTGCCGGGCATCACCGATGTGTGGTGCCCGCCGGTGCACGCCGGCATCAATCTTCTCATTCAGATGAAACAGAGCTATCGCGGCCAGGCCAAGCAGGCCGCCAATGCCGTCTGGGGCTCCTCGGCGGCGCACGTGCGCTACAAGCACATCACGGTTGTAGACGACGACATCGACATTCACGACTATGCCGCGGTCGACTGGGCGATCGCCTACCGCGTGAATGCCGGCGAGGACGACGTTGTGATCATGCCCTCGACCTTCGGTGCCGGCCTCGATCCCTCAACCCGCCGGCGCGACCGCAACGCGCATCTGTTCGGCACCGGCAAATGGAATCGCGTGCTGATCGACGCGACCATGAACCTGGATTACGACCCCGACCCCGACCTTGGCGGCGCGCGCTTTCCGCCCACGGTGTGGCCGGACAAGGCGGATATCGAGAAGGCCCATGCGCGCTGGCGGGAGCTGGGACTAGGCAAACCGAACGCAACCTGAGGATTGCAGCGATCCGCAATGTGGAGACGCGGAAGGTGGACGCAACGTGCGGTAGAGCGAAAAAGGCGTCATTGTAAACAACAG
>DATBYX010000114.1:0-2261 GCA_036513475.1 Xanthobacteraceae bacterium
TTCGGCCTCAGCCGCGCCCCCGCGACTTTGTCCGCATCATTGCCCCTGGAGGAGAGAGCCATCGCCGCAACGCCCGCCGAGTAAGATTGGCACCCTCCCTCCGACTTTGCACGCTGACCCGATGAAGTGCAGGCCGGGCAGTGTGTCCGCTTGCTCGAACGATCACGTTACGATTTGGATCGTATCGACGACCTAAAGAAGGGAAGGCCCGGGAGGAGGTTGATTACTCCGAGGCCTAGCGATCCTCATCTCTCCCCGGGGGGTTCGACACGAGGTTCGCCGGTCAAGAACCGAGGCAACTATTGCGCCAATTCTTTTGCTCGATCGTCAAATGATCGGGCATTGACGGTCATGGCTCCGAACCTTGCAGCCGGCGCGCTGCTGTGCTGTGCCGACGAGCGAGATCATCGATATCGAGGCAGCCGATCCGGCCGTCCTCGACCACCCACTCTCCGCCGATCATGACCCGATCCGCCTTGTGAGCGCCGCACAATACAAGCGCGGCCAGCGGGTCGCCGGCACCGGAGAAGCGAAGCTCGTCCAACTTGAAGAATGTGAGGTCGGCAAGCTTGCCGGCTCGAATTTCGCCGAGATCCGGACGGCCGATACAGGCTGCCGAACCTTTCGTCGCCCAGCGCAACGCATCGCGGTGACTGACAGCCGAGACGCCATAGCGACCGCGCTGAACCAGGAATGCGGCGCGCACTTCCTGGATCAGATTGGAACCGTCGTTTGACGCGGACCCGTCAACCCCGATCCCGACGCGGACGCCGGCGCGCTCCAGATCGCAGACCGGGCAGCAGCCTGAAGCAAGCACCTGGTTGCTGCAGGGACAATGGCTGATCGCCGTTCCTGCCCGCGCCAGACGCATCATCTCGTCCGCGTTGAAGTGGACTCCGTGCGCGAGCCACGTCCGCTCGCCGAGCCATCCGCAATCCTCAAGATAGTCAAGTGGGCGACGGCCATAGATCTCTTGGCAGTAGCGGTTCTCATCCTCGGTTTCGGCGAGATGAGTATGCAATCGCACATCCTTCTGTGCGGCAAGCGCCGAGGTCGAGCGCATCAGCGAAGTCGTGACGGAAAACGGCGAGCAGGGCGCAAGGGCAATCTGTATCATCGCCTCCTCGCCGTGCTGGTGATAGCGCTCGATCAGTCTCTGGCTGTCGTCGAGGATCGCATCCTCATCCTGGACGACGCTGTCCGGCGGAAGCCCGCCATCGCGTTGTGACAGGTTCATGGAGCCGCGCGTCAGTAGGACTCGGAGACCCAGCGCCTTCGCTGCCGTTATCTCGATGTCAATTGCCTCATCCAGTCCCTTTCGGAATACGTAATGATGGTCAGCGCTCGTGGTGCAGCCGGAGAGAAGAAGCTCGGACATCGCTACGGTCGCTGCAAGCTCCAGCGCTTCCGGGGTCAGCCGCGCCCAAATCGGATAGAGCGCCTGCAGCCACGGAAACAGCTCGCGGTCCAAGGCCGCCGGAGTGGCGCGCGTAAGCGTCTGGCAGAAATGATGGTGGGTATTGATCAGGCCGGGCAGCACGACATGGGCGCCCGCGTCGAAGGTGGCGGTGTCCGGGGTGACCGGTGTGCGACCGGCCGGCACAAGCTCCACAATGCGGCCTTCCCGCACCACCACGCCGCGTTCGGCCGCATCGGCAAGAATGCTCAGGGGATCCTTGATCCAGAGCGCTCGCTTCTTGCTCACCTGCGGTCTTTCTGTCGGCCTTAGACTGCTTTGGTTGGCAGCCGCTGCAAAGCCGGACCAAAGGGCCGGCCGCCTATTTTTTCACCAATTCTACCTTCGCGGCGGAGATCCACTCCTTGTGTAGGAGTGGCACGGAGCTTGCGAGCCTCGGCAATGGCCGGTGGACATGCAGCGTTGCGCTGCAGCCATAGAAGCCTTCAGCAACAATGATATAGGACAGGAGTGAACTATGCCAAATCAGATTTCCCGCCGGCAAGTGTTGCAAGGAACCGCGGCCGTTGCCGGCGTGCTGCCCATCCGTGCGGCGCTCGCCGCCGACACCGTCATCGGCTTCGTCTATGTCGGATCGCGCGACGACTATGGTTACAACCAGGCCCACGCCGCCGGTGCCGCCGCCCTCAAGAAGGTGGCGGGCATCAAGGTGGTCGAGGAAGAGAAGGTGCCGGAGACCGACGCGGTCGAAAAAACCATGGAGTCGATGATCAATCTCGACGGCGCCACGCTCCTGTTCCCGACTTCCTTTGGTTACTTCAACCCGCATGTCCTCAAGATTGCC